>NZ_CAUQKJ010000003.1 GCF_963518785.1 uncultured Campylobacter sp. | reverse complement strand
GGCTACAAAAAACCTGCGATCCTAGGCGCTACCGACGGCGTGGGCACAAAGCTGCGGCTCGCAATCGACGCTCGTAAATTTGACGGCGTAGGGCAGGATCTCGTCGCAATGTGCGTGAACGACCTCATCTGCAACTTCGCCGAGCCGCTATTTTTCCTAGACTACTACGCGACGGCGAAGCTCGAGACCCGTGACGCCAAAGAGGTCGTAAAAAGCATCGCCGAGGGCTGCAAACTCGCCCGCTGCGCGCTGATCGGCGGCGAAACGGCGGAGATGCCCTCGATGTATGAAAAGGGCGATTTCGACCTAGCGGGCTTTGCCGTGGGTATCGCCGAGGAAGACGAGATCGACCGTAGCAAGTTCGTCCGCGAGGGCGACGTGCTTATCGCGCTTCCTAGCAGCGGTCTGCACTCAAACGGCTTCTCGCTCGCGCGCAAAGTGGTCGCCGAGCTGGGGCTAAAATTTGACGACAAAGTAGACGGTCGCGCGCTCATCGACATTCTTTTGGAGCCGACCAGGATCTACGTCGGCGACTTTTTAAATTTAAAAGACAAGATCCACGCGCTCGCGCACATCACGGGCGGCGGTATCGTGGAAAATCTGCCGCGAGTATTTCCACAGGGGCTGGGTGCAAAGATCAAACACGCCGCGATCCGCACACCTGAAATATTTAAAATCATCGCGCAAAAGGTCGAGCCGGCCGAGATGATGAGGACGTTTAACATGGGCGTTGGCATGATCGTCGTAGCTCCGAAAGAAAACGCTGACTTTGTGCTCGCTAACACCGATGGCTACGTTATCGGCGAGGTTGTAAAAGGCGGGGGCGCACAGCTCGTGTAAACTTAAAGCGGTAAAATTTGCCGCTTTTTGCCAAAGCAGAATTTATGTTTAGACTAAATTTTCAAGCCGGTATTGCGACAGCTTCCAAAAACAGCGCCGAGAATTATTATATGATAGGCCTAGCGGACGACGAATACGACTATAAGAACTATCTGCTTTTCCAAAGACCGATCAAGCTCGAGCGGTACGAGGACGCACCGCATAACGGCTTATACGCCAAGTGTAGGCGACGTATGCTATAACGGCTGCAAAGCAGTGAAAATAACTAGCGAGCTTATCGTTTTTGAAGTCCAAGACGGCGTCATCGCCGTGGATATCCGCGGCGTCAAAATTCCCAAACGTTTCATTCAGTATTGCAAAGAAATTTTCGGCGATCTACTTAGTATCGAGGGGCAAATTTAAATACGCAGCGGCACGCAAAAGCAAATTTCGCAATCACAAATATAAAGCCGAGATTCAAATTTAACGAGCGAATTTTTAGATAGCGCGAGATAAGAGCGTTTAAGCAAAGCCATTAAACGCGATAAAACTTCGCGCCGGAGTAAAATTTATTGCAAGATTTGCGTATCAAATTCGGTACAAGTATTATGTGGCAAAATTTACTCTTCCAAACATAGCTAAATTTCACGCTCGATCCGCAGTCGTCTGAGCTTTAAATTTAGGCGCACCGCTCGTCGCCGCCACCCTCTCACAGCGAGCCTCGCGGACTTTTAAGGGATACAAGACGATCATCTCGCTATCTGCGCTGCCGCTTGTTTTTTAGAAATATCAATCTCTAGCGCACCCACACTGCCGCCTGCCTTTTCGGAAAAGGGCGATCGCTCACCCCTTCGGTTTAAATTTTATCTATGGACTCGCGGCTTATTTTGCAAAATCTAAAATTTTAGCGATATTTTCGCGGCTGTAGAGCTCCGACATATTCCACGCTTTGGCGTTTGTCGCGGCTACGTCTATGACCTCGTCCAGCACCTTGCCTTCGATACCGAGCTGTGCCAAGCTAGTCGGCGTGCCGATCTTATCAAACCACGCCTTAAGCGCCAGGGTGCCTTCATCCGCGCTTTTAAGGCCGAAAATTTCACGCGCGAAACGTTCAAACGCGCTTAAATTCCTATCCTTATACCACCTCATCCACGCAGGCATTACCACGCTAAGACCGGCTCCGTGCGCGCAGTCCACGACCGCGCTCATCGCATGCTCGATCATATGGTTCGGATAGCCGAAATCGCCCACGCCCACGTAGGTTAGCCCGTTTAGCGCCATCGTCGCGGCCCACGCAAACTCGGCGCGCGCATCGTAATCGCTCTGATCTGCGAGCAGGATTTCAGTCGTGCGGATGACGGTTTTGATGTTGGCTTCGATATAGGCTCGAACGATGTCCGGGTGGACGCTAGCGGTAAAATACCCCTCAATGCTGTGCGCGATGATGTCGCTCGCGCTATATACGAGATACTCGCGGCTGACGGTTGCTTGCAGCTGCGGGTTTATGACCGAGACTTTCGGGTATAGACACGGCGCGCTGATCGGGTATTTTTGCCTGGTCTGCTCCTTGGTCACCACTCCGCCGTAGTTCATCTCTGAGCCCGTCGCGGCGAGGGTGATGATATCAAAAATTTTAAGCGCGACGCTCGGGCTTTTGCCGGTGAAAAAATCCCACACGTCGCCCTCGTAGCAAGCGCCCGCGGCTACGGCTTTCGCCGAGTCCAGCACGCTTCCGCCGCCCACAGCAAGTACGCTATCAGCGCCAAATTCTTTAGCGAGCTTGATCGCTTCGTTTACCTTGCTTAACACGGGATTTGATTTTATGCCGCCAAGCTGCGTAAATTCTATACCGCTTGCCTTTAAGCTGCTCTCCACGACGCCCATCAGACCACTCTTTCGCACGCGCTCGCTGCCGTATAGTACGAGAGCTTTTTTCGCGCCCGCTTCCTTCATATACTGCCCGATCTGCTCCTCCTTACCCTTGCCAAATTCTATCCTCACGGGGTTGCAAAAACTAAAATCTCTCATCTTTTCTCCTTTGAATAAAGTTGGCTAAATTATAGCCTTTTTTAAAATTTTGCGGTAGCACGATAGTCCAAATTTCCGATATTATGTAGCAAACGCACCTAAATTGTATTTTGTATAGCTTCAACTAGCAATTTTTTATTCTCGTTGCTCATCTTGTCATAGTTAAAAATCAAAAATCTAGTATCTACTAAAATTCCTTGCACTATGAAATAATTTGTGCCATTTTTCCATTCCATTGTAGCTTTGCCGATATTCTCAAATTTACCATTTATTGCAATGCTAAATTTATTGTTGTTTTTATTATAAGGCATCAAAAAAGCATTGTAAATATTGCTTTCATCATAACTGTTTTCGCTCTTTATGATATGGGCTGTATATTCGCCATAAGCTACTTGCTTTGTTATATCACTGCTTTGTGGTAGCCCTTTTAAATTAACACCATATTTATAGTATTTTGCATCTAAAATATAAATTTTATCGTCATAAATCATAATGGTATCTGGCTGTAATGAGCTATTATCTTTATCTTTTGTATATCTTAGTTCCCACTGCGTTTTTGGAAAGTATCTATTCTTATCGGCAATTCCAAATGCCCTATCTATCATCTTTTCCCAAATCGCATAAAATTTAGTAGTACCAAATTTAAACTCATTTTCTTTTAGGTCTTTATCTTTATTTGATAGCATATTTATCATAGAGCTAAAAAGCAGTCGCTTTTTATCATCAAATGTGCTGCTTAGTTTGTTTTGTAAAATATAAAGGCAGTGATTTTTGCTTGCTGGCAGGTTTTGTTTTTGTGGCATAAATGAGTTGTAAGCAAAGCCAAATTTATTAAAAGCTTCATAGGTGCAGTATTTATTTATAGCTGTGATTAGTTCGTTTTCATTGATTTGATTTTTCCTAGTTTGAAACTGCGTATAAACTAACGAGCCATTTTTTTGAACGATAGGGCGATTTTTCTTGATTGTTTTAGCAAAATTTATCTTACCTTTTGTAGCGGTTTGATAGATACTTTCTCGCTCTGTATAATAGCCGTGAGCGAGAAAATACTCTATAATATTTTTATAGGCGATAAGTGGAAAAGTTTGTTCTATTTGAATATTACTGTTCTTAATATAATGCGACTTAGCAGAAGCGTTATTAAGCCACATAAAAATAGACATCATTTTTCTTGTGTCTGCTCTTATACCTTTATCATCAATATTTAAACCAAAGCCTAGTGGAAAGCAAATTTGTAGATTGTCATCTTTGCTTCTAATACCTACAAAATCATCATTTGTAGCATTATCTAAAAAGCAATACTCTTTTAAATTTATCATTTTTTCAATAGTTCTGTTTTAACTTTATCGCTAAAAATATCAAATTGAGCACTGCCGCTATTTTTATCATCTATAAAATGAGCGATTATTGCTTCTAGTGTTTTAAAACTGCCATTAAATGCGCTTTTATCAAATTTAAAAACATCGTCCCAAAGGTATTTTAAGACCTTATAAGCAAATAGTTTTTTGTCTTTCAGTTCATTTTCGGTTATAAAATATACACCTAGTCGTTTATCTTCCATAGAACTTACTTCGCCACTATTTTCGGTAATCGCTTCATTTATAGCTTCGCAAAAGGTTTGCCAAGACACATCGGTATCTAAAATTTTATTATCTTTATAGCTGTGCGAGCTATCAAATTTATTTTCAATTAACTGCATTGAAAATCGTCTTTGAAATGCTGTATCTAGTGTAAATACATTTTGGTCGCTTGTATTCATCGTAGCAACTATCCATAAATTTGACGGAATTTTTATGGGCTTATCTGCGTTATTTTTGCCATAAACTATCTTTGCTATATCGGCATTATTTATATCATAGTCGCTATTACCGTCATTATCTCTATCAAGCAATTGGAAAACTTCACCAAATATCGCAGGTGCATTGCCACGATTTATCTCATCAATCACTAAAATATATTTACCACTTGGGTCATTGTATACATTTTTTAGAACATTTGTAAAAGGTCCAGGCACAAAATCATAACTAACACCATCATCTTTTAAAATAGGCATTATTTGTCCTACAAAGTCGCTATATGAGTAGTCAGGGTGGAATACTAATTTTTCAAATTTATACTCATTGTTTGGATACTTTGTTTTTATAGTATAACTTTTTCCACTACCTGGCACACCATAAAAAATTATATTTTCTCCGCCTTTTTCTCTTGAATTTTCATCAATTTCTATTTCATCATTGCTGTCTTTTTCGTGACCACTTTCATATAGTAAAAAATCAATCTCTTTTTCTTGTAGTTTGTATAAAAATTTTCCACTTTTACAGCGATACATAATACTGTATGGTAAATCTATTTTTATCGGTTCTATGTCAATATTTTCTAATTGTCCATTTTCTTTCTTTATAAGTTTTTTTATAATAAAAAACTCTCCGCTTTCAGCAGTTTGCGTATAGCTAAAAATAACATCATCTATCAAAACGGTTTCATAGTTTTCCATATCTTTAATTTCTATGTCATCTTTTAATGAGCAAATCCAAGTATTCATACTATATCTCCAATCTCGTTAAATTCATCGCATTCTAAATTAGTGTTATATGGAACACCAATGTATTTTTTTGAATAGCGGTCGGTATTATAAGCAAAAAAAGAGCCGTGCCGCCTTTTTATGATTGTATCTGTTCTTAGTATATTAAAATTTTTTAGGTAGTTTCCAGCTATTGTGTTGTAGCTTTCCCCAGTGTCTATATCTGACATCAAAATATAATAATTGTCGCACTTTTGCATAATATATCTATAAAGCTCCAAACCATATATTGATATTTTTGCATTATGTTCATTAATAGTTATGTTTAATACCAAGAATTGTCCTGGAATTATTTTTTGATACTGAATATATTTGGTTAGTCTAAACCATAGTCCATCTCTGTGTCTATTGTCTTTTATGTGAACCTCGAAATACTTATTTAAAATTGGGTCAAATATTCGAAAATATGCACTTTCTGTTTCACTATTATATGTTGTCTCTTTGTTATTAACACTAAAGGAACTGGAGTTGCATATTTTATTAAATAGTTCGGTAATTTCATTTATGGAGGTAAGATTTATATATAAATCATTACCTGAATATCCAGTTAATTGCCTTGTTGCCATAATAAAGTGCGTATTCATAAGTTAACCAATAAGTGTATTTTTTATGTATTGTAGCAAAAAGACACTTATTTTGCTATAAATATTTTTTAAATACCTTTGCAAATACATTTGACATCAATGGCGGAACGGCATTGCCTATTTGCATATAAGTTTTTAGGTAAGGTCCAAAAAATAGATAGTTATCGGGAAAACTTTGAATTCTTGCAGCCTCTCTTGGGGTAATGGCTCTAATTTGAGTTGGGTGAATATGCGAGTGACAATCCATTTTTAAATGTGCTGTAATTGTTCTGCTAGGTTCATTTTCTACTAGCTTAAAATATTTATCCTTAAATATGTGATTTCTATGAGAATAAGGCATAATATCTTTTATTGTTGCGGTTGTGGAATCCTCCCCCTGCTTTAATAATGAATATATCTTTAAGTTTGTTTCATTTTGAAATCGAACCTTATGGTTGTATGTAAGTGAATAGATATTATTATTATTTATCAAATTTAAATACTCATTATTTTTATATTTATTGATAGAAATTTTTGAACCCGATTCGTCATCGTTTTCCGTTTGGTTTTGTTTGCTTGGGCAAACTAAATTTTCAATATTGTCTAGGGCATCTTTTAGAATAAATTTTTTATTTTTTTTTGTTTCATTTTCAATATCGCTCATAATTTTATCTACATCTAAATTATGTTTTTTTGAATATTCCTTATTTATACCAATATAAATTAGCCTAATTCTTTTTTGTGGAACGGAAAAATTAGTCGCATCATATAACCTATACTTAGCTGTGTAGCCTATTTTATCAAAATCCTCCACTACTTGATTTGCTACTTTTAGCATACCTCTTACATTTTCCATTATTATAAATTTAGGCTTTAAATCATTTACAAATTTTACAAAATATTTATACAAAACATTTCTAGGGTCATCTATAACTCGTTGCTGATTAGCACTGCTAAAAGATTGACAAGGCGGACCACCTATAATCATATCAACTTGTGAATTTACATATTTATGTATATTTTGAGATATTAATTTTACATCATCGTTAATTATACGAGATGAATTGATTTCAGGGTGATTAAAACTATAAGTTCTTAAAGCATCTTTATCAATATCGTTTGCTAACAATATATTGTAGCCCATTTTACTAAAACCATAACTAAAACCACCTGCACCGCAAAACAAATCAATAATTGTAGGCGATTTGCTTGTTTTTTTTGCTTGTATAGATTTTCTATATTCATTTGAAAATTTATCAATGGTTTCTATAAAAAAGTTTTTATTGCTAGTATATATGGAAAAATTTGTTATCAATCTATCATAGTCTTTTTTTAATATTTTTTTTAAAATATTAATTTCGTATTCTTTATTAATAATTCCTACATACTTTAATTGTTCGTATATGTCGTTACTTTTTAGCTCTGTGGTATTTAAACTATACAACTCCTTTGTTTTTTCTATCAAGCGATTAATCAAATCAATATTTTCCAAAAAATATTTTTTTTCTTGGGCTGTATTTAAGTTTGCAATATTTTTAAAAAACATTTTTACACCATTATAAATATTTTTTTAAAACCATAGCTATATATTTAGACATCAATGGCGGAACGGCATTGCCTATTTGTTTGAATTGCTGTGTTATTGAACAAGGAAAAATAAAATCATCAGGGAAACTTTGTAGTCTTGCGGCTTCTCTTGGCGTAAGACTTCTCTCTTGTGTGTAGTCTGGGTGTATAAACTGATTACCGTCTTTATGCAAATGTGCAATGATTGTTTTTGACGGAGTATCATAATCTTGAACACAGTAGCTATTGTTAAATAGCCTTTTTTTTGAATGTATTAAACTTGGCTCATTCTCATATAAATCTGACAAAGTCCATTTATTTTTTGCCATAAGACGGTATCTTTTTCTATCCAGCTCGTTATTGCTTCTAGCAATATGTCCGTGCAAAAGTTTATAATTATTTGGTCTAACCCACTCTAAATATTTTGACTTTTTGACCGAATTAAAATCAATGGTTTCCTTTCCCTCCGATGGCTTTAATTTTGGTAAATCAGATATAGCGTCTCTCACGGTTGTTTTATTTATTTTTTTTGTAATCTTTTTAAGTTCATCATAAATATTTTTAGGATTAATGTTTAAATCTTTTCTTGCACCTATAATAACAACCCTTTTTCTATCTTGCGGAACTCCAAAATCAACTGCATTTAATAAAATAATATTTTTGTCTTCAACAATATCGTAGTTTTCTTTCATACCATTAAAAATATTTTTTATTATGGAATTACCTCTGATTGTCGTAGATAGTATGCCGCTAACATTTTCAAATACAAAAAATTTTGGTTTAAAGTAATTTAGTATCTTTAAATAATTTTCATATAAATAATTTCTAGGGTCTTTTTTCATACCAAATGGGTCTCTTGCTTTACCTTGTGATGAAAAAGATTGACAAGGCGGACCACCTATAATTATATCGACATCGTTAGTTTTACCAATATTATCTCCTATAATTTCTATAATATTTTCGTTTGTTATATCAGTAGGCTTTACTTTATTAATTTCATTTTGGGAATATCCATAGTGCCTCATTCTTTCTTGCAGCGTTAAGCAAGCATATTTATCAAATTCTATATGAGTAAGAGCAGTATAACCCTCTTGATAAAAACCCTCTGCCATTCCGCCGGCACCGGCAAATAAGTCTATAAAAGTTCTTTTTTTCATTTTACTTTCTAGCTATCTTCCCACTCTCTAATAATCTGTAATATATCATCATCTTTTAGTTGTGACAACATATCAAGCACCGCTTTCATAGCGATAGGTTCATTAGTCTCTCTAAGCCACTCTATATAGGTTCGCTCAGATACTCCTAGCCTACTTGCCATCTCTCTTTTAGTGATATTTTTTATCTCTTTTGCTTCTATGAGTTTGTGAATTTTATATAAAACATGAGCCAACTTCATTTTTATGCCTTCAAAATTTATTCTATAACGTAAGTATAGCTAATGTTTCTTAAAAAATATATATAGCTAGAAATTTATTACATTATTATGTAGTAAATTAAGATAAGTTTAATACATATATATGTATAATAACTATATAAAAATATAGGAGGTAGATATGGCATAGCACTTTTTACTATCGGCTGAAGCTCGCAAGCTATCTCTTATTAAAATTGCCAGAATGAATGACTTCCAAGCTATTACAGCTTTTAAACAAGTTCGTTGGTTTGAAACCAAAGGCAACCCGGTGTGTCCTTGCTGCGGCAGTAGCGGCAAAATTTACTTCATAGCCTCTCGAAAGCAGTTTAAATGTAAGGAGTGCGCAAGCTTCTTTAGCGTTACTAGCGGCACGATTTTTCATGGGCATAAGCTACCGCTTCAGACTATACTTACCGCCATTGCGATATTCGCTAATGCCGCTAAAGGAATTTCGGCATTACAACTCTCTCGTGACTTAGACGTTCAATACAAAACCGCTTGGGTATTGCTTCATAAAATTCGCGAAAGCTTAATGGACTATGATAGCTTGCGCCCGTTTCAAGGCGTAGTCGAAATGGACGGCGTATATGTTAACGGCTATATCCGCCCTAGAAATAGATTAGAAAAGAGAATAGATCGTAGAAAAGCATACAAGCCCAATAAAAGAGTAGTTATATCGCTTAGGCAAAGAGATCAATTCGGCATCGGCGCAAATCGAACGAGAACCTTTATTTTAAGAAGCGAGAATCCGGTAGAATTAAGTCGTATAGCTCATAGATTTATCGTAAGAGGCAGCGAAGTTCATACCGATGAGAATATGGGATATTCAAATTTTATCGCTCATTACAACCACAGAGTGGTTAATCATGCTATAGAGTATTGCGGTGCAAACGGAGAAAACAACAATCAAAGCGAAAGCTACAACTCAAGGTTTCGCAGGCTTCAATACGGACAATGCCATAAGCTAGGCACGCTATATCTATCCAATTATGCCGATGAGATAGCTTACCGAGAGGATACAAGGCGATTTAATAATGGCTTTATCTTTAGAGATATTTTAAAAAAGTGCTTAGACAGCGGAATTTCAAACGAATTCTGCGGTTATTGGCAAGGCAATCATAGAGTAGCTGAGAGATTAGGCATTTAGAATTTTTATACGATATTGTTTTGCGTCGTTTGCAACACGACATTCTATTACGTCCTGACGGGCTAAATTCTCTAAAACGGTGTAAATTCCGCCGTATATCGATTTATGAAGCTCTTGCGGTAGAGCTTTTACTTTCATTACATACTCTGTTAATTCATTTATATCGACATTATCGTTGCTTTTTATATACTCTATAACAAGCTTTGTTAGCTCTTTGTGCTTAAAATACCTTTCTCTCGTTTTCTTGAGCGCTATCTTTCTTAAGTCGTAGTTCGGATCAAATATCTTTATGCTTTTTGAGATAGTTGAAATTTCATCTCTCGCTTCTTTGATAGCTTCTTGATATGATTTAATTCTACCTTGAAGCTCTGCGTGTTTGGCTGCTAAAGCCGATATTACGTGAGATTCTGCCATATTTTTCCCTTTTCGCCGCAATTATTATATGCGATTAATATGGCTAGAATTTTATCTGATTATTTTATAGAAGTTGGTTGCAGTTGCTACATAATACCGCAAATTTCTTGCCTAATCGTGCAAATTTAAATATAGCCCGAGTAAATTTAAAAGAGAAAGGATGTACGAAGTAGATAAAATTTTAAAAGACGCCGCAAAGATCGCGGACGAGCTATATCCTGCCTATGGACACGTTCAGACGCCTATAGAGGCACTCAACCTTTACCGTCGAAAAAGCCCCAGACTTCATCGCGACGATCTATGAGCCCAGTGTGTGCTTGTGCCAGCGCGGCGGCAAAATGGTAGAATTTAGCGGCAAGCGGTATCGCTACGACACGCAAAAATTCCCACTTTGCGCAAGCGACTTGCCGCTTTTGGGGCGGGTAGAGCACTGCCCGTTTTCATCGGTAAGCATTAAATTTCAAAGCGAGGACATTCTTGAAGCGCTAAAGGTGATAGAGAGGCAGAGCCGCGCGGGCGGACTTTTGTGGCTCGTATAATTTGCGGCGCTGTTTTTTCCCGCGCTTTGCTCTAAACATCGAGCGAAATTTTGCTCTCCGATACGATCCGCAGCGTAGATTTTGCGCGAGTCTAAAATTTGTATCCCGCACCGCGTACCTCGCTGCACTGCTTCATCTCCGCTCGGCAGCTTTTCAGTATCGTGAGCCGCTACGCAAAACAAGAAAGCGGATATTTCGCGGCGCTTTTATCCGTGAGCGCGGCGAGGAAAAGAGCGATAAATTCCTCGAAGTTTTGCGCGATGACCAGGGCATCCTCATAGATCGGTTCCGCGCCGAATACGATCTTACCCGCGTCTGCGCCCTGCGTGAGGATGCCTGCGAAGCAGCGCTCGCCTCTGACCGAAAACAAAAACGGCAAGCACTCGCTCCAAAATGCGCTCACGGCGGCTCTTTCCGCATCGTTAGCCGCGCACTCCAGGCTGTCTTTTTCAAAATCTCCGTAGCAAAATTCCGCCTCGTCCGCGCCTGGCGATGCATAATCCCTGGCGGATACGAACCAAACGGCGTCCGCAGCGTCATGCAAAGTCCCAAAGGAGCAAACGAAGCGGTAAAAATCTTCGCTTAAATTTTTAAATCTGCCGCCTAAAAATTCGCTCCGCGGCGGGCAAATTTCATTCCTGCGTCGTATCTGCCAGCCGTTTTTCGCTAGCGCGTCTATAAGTTCGTCAAAAACCATCTCGCCTCCCGTAATTTGGCGCTGATTATAGCATTTTACTCGGCGCAGCGACTAAATGCGGCCAAATTTATAAAATTTTGCCTGCCCGCCGCATATAAAAAGAGAAATTTTGCGCGAAATTTTATCAATTCGGCTAAAAATAAAATGACGTTTCCAAATCGCCGCTAAATTTAGGCTCGGCAGAGGGCGTAAGCCGCAGATGAAAAACTGGCGTATCGCTTAAAATAGGCGTATCATCGCAGGAAGCGGCCGCGTCGCTAAAATTTGCGCTTCGGTATCCGCCTAAAATTTCCAAGCGGTACCGACCGCGCTCTAGGCGAAAGCTCAGGCTGTTTTGCTCGCCGATGCGGCTCATATCTTTAAAATAGCCGATGCCTACGATCTTTAGCGTGCCCGAAGAGTGAAAGACCCAACCGCGAGAGATGATTTTTGCTTCGTTTTGATTAAAAATTTCCTCATCCGCCTCGCCCATGGTAACCGCAAAATCGTAATAATCGCTGCGAACGCTCAATATCGGCACCGCGATACCCTCTTCTGTGACCGCGCCCCCGTGCTCGGTCTGCGTAAAATAAGCAAGAACGTCTCCTTTCGCAAGCCTGTGCTCATCCAGATAGCGCGCGAGCAGCGCGAGGACCCTTTATCACGAAGCCGCCCAGCTCGGAGAAAATTCGCCTTTTCATTCGCGCCTTTCTTTGATCGCCGTGCGCGTCGTACGCAGAAATTTTACCGCTCATTTGTCCTCTTTGTCTTTGTTTTGCAGCGCCGATGAAATTTAAACCCCGTTTCGCGCTCAAATTTTACAGCCCGCGGTTTTTGCCGTCCATGCCTTGGCATCTGTCTACGAGCCAGCGCCCGTCCTTGCGCACGAGCAGGAAGCGTCGCGCAAAGCCGTGTTCGTCCTTGGCGTAGATGTAAATTTTATTTTTGCTCTCGCATTCGGCGTCCGTTAGCTCGTACCTGCCGTAGGTGCCGCCCTCCGCCATCGAAAACGAAATGCCCTCGGGGCGGAAGCCGCTGCGCTTAACGGGCGTACAGTAGCGCGCAAAGAGCTCGTTGCATCTGCGCTGCACCTCGCCGTCATCCGCGTCATCAATTCGCGATGTGGCAAATTTTTCCCACTCGCTCATCGCCGCAAAAAATGCGAGTAGCGTATCGCGCGCCGCCGCCAGGTCATCTGGATCAAGCTTCTTTTTGCTCTTTGCGGCGTCTCTTTGCGCCTGTTCGAATTCTGCAATTTGCTCCTTGCTAAAGCGCCCGCCGTCTAGATAAAACTGGATTTTGGTATCCGCCGCGGCTAGTAGCCTTGCAAAGCTTACGCGCGAATTGACCAGGCGTAGCGATTTTAGCTTCGGGATTTGCACGATCGCTTTTAGCCCCTCATCCGTGATGCTGACGTTTTCGATACCGATGTGCTCGAGCTTGGCGTGCCCCGCAAAGTATCTAAAGCCCTCGCCGCTTATCTTATCGCTATCTTGCAAAAATAGATACGCAAGCTTCGGTAGCGCGGCTAGATGCTGCAGCGCCGCGTCCGTGATGGCCGTGCCTATAAAGCCCATATTTACGAGGCTTTTTACCTCGCAGATGCGGCGCACCATCTCATCGGTGAGTGCTACGTTTTCGTAGTGATGGCCTTTGCAGTAGCGCTCGCTAACCGCGTCCAAAGCCTCCTGCATCGTGATCTGCCTCATCAGCTATCCTTTAAATTTGATTTTAGAATTTTAGTGAAATTTTACGATTTACGCAAGCGCTTAAATTTACGCGCGGATTTGCTCGCGCAGCGCGATTAAATTTTGCGGCAATAGCGCGGTTGAAATATACTTTCGTCGTTGAAATTCGGCACAGAATTTCGGCAACACTTTTTAAATTTAGCTCGCCGCGCAAAGCGGGCGAGCGGAAAAGACGTCTTCACGATTAAATTTTACGCATCATTTTTCGCGACGACGCTTTTCTTCGATGCCACTTTGTCCTTGCCTGCGTACTAGCTCGTCAAGCAGGGCGTCCGGGTGGATATTGTGCGCCGCAAGTGCGAGCAGAAGGTGAAATAAAAGATCCGCCCCCTCATAAATTACGTCGTATCGCGGCTCGCCCGCTCTGTGTTCGCCGAAGCCCTCGCGCGCGACGTCTGCGTAAAGCCCGCTGCGCGAGAGGTCCTTGCACGCCAGCGCGAACTCGCACGCCTCCTCGGCGATCTTTTTGAGATAGGCGTTTTCGCCCTTTGCGTAGAGCGAGGCGACATAGGAGAGCGCGGACTCACCGTTTAGCTTGCGATCCAAGCAGACGTGATAAATTTCGTCCAAAATGCCGTACGGGCTTTTTTCTGCGGAGTTTTTGAGCGTAGAATTTTTCGAGGCGGCGTCTAAATTTTGAGCGCTACGCTCTGCGGCGGAATTTGTCGCGATGGAATTTGCTGTCATAAAATTTTGTGTCGCAGAGCTTTGCCGATCGCAAGAGGCAGTGGAATTTTGAGGCATAAAATTTTGCGAGCCGTCACGGGCAATAGAATTTTGGGGCGCGTAATCCGCCGAGCCGTCGCAAGCTACGGAATTTTGCCCTGCGCGGGAATTTGCGGAATTTTTCTGCGCGAGAGATGTTACAGAGCCGTATTCTGCGAAATTTTCCGTGCCGCAAGCGCTCGAACTATCGAAATTTTCGCCGCATTTTTGCAGCGAAATCTCTTTGAAAAAACAGCTCCGCGCGCCCGTGTGGCAGGCGCTGCCGCCGCATTGCTCGACTTTAAGCAGCAGCGCGTCGTTGTCGCAGTCCAAAAACGCGGATTTTACGAGCTGAACGTGACCGCTCTCCTCCCCCTTTTTCCAGATGCGCCTCTTGCTGCGCGAGAAGTAGTGCGCGTAGCCCGTTTGCAGCGTTAGGCCTAGCGCCTCTTCGTTCATATACGCGAGCATCAAAACCGCGCCGTCACCCGCGTCCTGCACGATCGTGGGGAGCAGCCCGCCTAATTTTTGCCAATCTACCTTCATCTTTGATCCTTAGTTTACGAAGTCGCGCGCCCTGAATTTAGCCGCCGCACGCGGAATTTGAGTTATGAATTTACGAAGCGGCGAGCCTCGTAAATTTAAAGAGTAAACCTGGCGGCTAAATTTTAAGCGATCGCTAGGCTTAAGCTGCGACGAGTGTGAGTTTTGCTAATCGCGAGCAATCGCGCTCGTCGCTAATATTAACTTGCGAAATCGCGAGTTAAGTTTATGCGCCCGGAGCGGGCTTGCTTTAAATCTCGCTATTAAATTTAGTTCGCGAAATCGGAGCGCACAGCCTCCTGAAATTTTAATTTTCCCGCTCGATGGCGCTTTGCTTCGCCTTATCTTTCGTATCGACCCAGATATTAGGCACCGCGCCGCCCGGCGTTAGGAAAATTTTTGCGTCGCCGTTTTCGCGCAACGCCTCGTTAAATTTAGCCTGCGTCTCGATCTGCTTGAGGCTTAAAAGATTTGCGTCCAAGCTCTTTGCGATCTCTTTGTTAGCGTAGGCTTGCGCGTCGGCTTCGATCTTAGCGGCATCGGCGCGACCTTGAGCCTCGATTTTGACGGCGTCTGCGTTACCTTTGGCAAGAGCAGCCTTTTTAAGCGCCTCTTGATTTGCGCGCTCGACCTCGTATTTGGTGCGCTCAGCCTCCTGTTTGGCGATCTGCACGCTCTCGATCTGCTCCTTTACCTTCGCCGGCAGGATGATCTCGCGAAGCTGCACGGCTAGCAGATCTACGGGCGAATTCGGCAGTGCTTCGATATTCTTGCGGATGCCGTCGTCGATCGATTTGGCGATCTCGTCGCGTTTGGTAGGCAGCTCCTCGGCGGCATAGTTGCCGATGACGCTACGCACGACGTCCTTTACACGCGGATCGATGATCTTATCCTCCCACAAAAAGCCCCACTCGGCGATCGTATTGGGCGCCGTGGCTTCATTGAGCTTGTATTGCACGGTGATGTCGATGCTGACGGGCAAATTTCGCGAGTCTAGCACCGAAAGCGAGTTTTTACTAATGATACCGCCCGCGGTGCCGCTTTTAGTAGCGATACCCGCGCTCATATCTTCGCTGCTAGTGTAGTTGATGATACGCGTGCGAGTATCTACGACGAATACGTCCTGTATGAACGGCACGAAAAAGTGAAGTCCCGCGCCAAGAGGCGTCGGATCGTATTTGCCTAAATTTGACTTGATCCCCACCTCGCCAGATTGGATCGTGACGAAGGGTTTTGAGATCACGAGTAGCGCGATTATCGCGATTATCGCGTAAATCACGCCGCTAAACTTGCCCATTCCTCCAAAATTAGGAATTTTAAAATTTAAATTCCCGCCTTTTTTGTCGCTGTTTTTCTTATTAAAATAATCATTCAAATCCGCAGGCATGCGTGTCCTTATTTAACGTATGTGAGCCAGTGCTCAAATTTTGGGTCTTTGCCCGTGACGACGGCGAAATACGCCTTTTGCAAGCGGCTAGTGACCTCGCCCATTTCGCCCTTGCCGATGATCCTACCGTCGATGTTGCTAATCGGCGTGACCTCCGCGGCGGTGCCGGTGAAAAACGCCTCATCCGCGGCATAGAGCTGATCGCGAGCGATGCGCTCTCTGCGGACTTCGTAGCCCAGGCTGCGCGCGATTTCGATGACCGAGTTTTGAGTGATGCTCTCTAAGCTGGTATCGTTCGGCGGAGTGATGATGAGCCCATCTTTTACGATAAATAGGCACTCGCCCGGCCCCTCTGCGACGAAGCCCTGCGGATCTAGCAGTATCGCCTCATCGTATCCCGCATCGACCGCTTCGAAATTTGCCATCTGCGAGTTAAAATAATTCGCGCTAGCTTTAGCTTTTGCCATCATAGAAAATTGCGCCGGCTTTATCCACGATGAAATTTTGGCTTTAATGCCCTTGCGTAGCGCCTCTTCGCCCATATACGCGCCCCACTGCCACGCTGCGACGACGACATTTACAGAGCAGTCCTTGGACGAAACGCCCATCGAGCCGTAGCCGAAGTACGCTAGCGGGCGGATATAGACGGTCTGATCGAAGCGGTTTTTCGCGACGACGTCGATCTGGGCCTGACGAAGTTGCTCGAAGCTAAACGGAAGCTTGATTAGACAGAGCTTTGCCGAAATTTCAAGACGGGCAGTGTGCTCGTCCAAGCGGAAAATCGCGTAGCCTTTGTCGGTTTTATAGGCGCGCACGCCCTCAAACACGGCGTTTCCGTAGTGCAAAGAGTGCGTCAAAACGTGAGTAGTGGCCTCCGCCCATGGGATTAGCTTGCCGTCTTTCCAGATGAGCTCGGCCTCTTGAATTTGTGCCATTTTTTGATCCTTTTGTTTAAAATTTAATCTGCGATTTTAGCTAAAACAATATTAATTTCTAAGAAATTTAAAAGCAGTTGAAATTTGGTGCTATTTTAAGACGCACAACGAGTCGTGAGTTCAAATTTATCTTACAACTCGGTGCAGATGGCATTAAAATTCTACGAACGAAAGCCCGATGCCGATCTTATTGACGCTGCGTTTATAATCCGCGAGGCTTTCGCCGTAGCCATTGAAGTAGCGCAGATAGCCGTAAAATCCGCTATTAAAGATCGGGAAGCTGTAGTTTAGCTCGATCGCGCCGCGGTTACTGCCGTCAAAATGTAGATTATTTCGCCACAGAGCGCTAAGTCGCTGCTTGCCGAAGGTGTATGACGCGCGCAGATCGCCGTAGCCCATATAATCCGCGATGTCCTCGTTAGTGCGGTCCAGCCAAAACGCATACCAGGCTCTGGGCGTGATTGAAAATCCGTCCGCGCTCCACGTGCTTTGCGCGTAGAGCCTATTCCATGAGCGCGATTCCTCGCCGCCCTTGCCGTTTGACTCGTGCATGGCGCCTAATTTTAACTCGTCCGCAAACGGCACCGGCGCGCTAACGTATAGCTCGGGGCGATAGTTGCTTTCGCGAAAGGGGGCGCTATCCTGCGTGATCTGCCACCAGGAATTTTGCGCGTAAGCGAATGAAATTTTCTCTCCAAGTCCCAGCTCGTCGTAGGCAATCGGGCGCTCGAAGCTAAACTCAAAATGCAGCTCATCCGCCTTGCGATCGGGTTTTTTGCTAAAATCGTGAGTAAAGAGCATATAGATCGGCTCATAGTATTTAAGCCCTAAAAATCCAAAATTTCGACCATTTTGATCGCCTTGCGGCGCGGAATTTTGCGCTAGAAAATTCCGTTCGTCCTGCATCGCAGAACTCGATGTCGTGGAATTCTGAGATAGCGAGGCAGAATTCGATGATGCTAAAGAATTTTGCGGTTTGGCGGAGTGTAAAACGGCGCTATCATCGTGCGCAGCGCGGTTTTCTGCGGACGAGGTAGAATTTTCTGCGACTTTTCGGCGCGGTTTATCGCCTTTATCCGCTAGACTTGCCGCGGCAATCTTTTTGTAATAGATCATCGCATTTTTGTAATCGCCTTTGGCCTCATATTCGCCGGCCTTTGCGTATAGTTCGGAGAGATCTTGCGCGGCTAGGCTCATGGCGCAAAACGCGAGCGCTAAAGCTTTAAATTTCATCTACGCCCTTTAAATCGTTTTGATAATTTATATTTAAAAACTGCTCTTTGTTTTTGAAATTTAGCACTTTGGAATTTGCAGATCCGATGAGCGCGCCGATCTTATGCTCTCCTGCGCAGTAGAGCTCAAGCGCGTGCGGAGCGAGAGCTGCGTCAAAAAATCCGCACAGGCTATGTCTATGCGCTTCGTCGCCCGCTACGCAAATTTGCCCCTTTTGCTCGCTAAGAGCGCGAATGGCGGAAATTTCTACAAAGGGCATGTCGGCGGGGATGATAAAAATGCGCTCGCCGCTAAAGGGCTTTAGCGCCGAATACAGCGCGCCCATCGGCGAAAATTCCTCAAATTCGTCGTAAATCATAGGAAGCGGCGGACTAAATTTAGAGCTTTTGGCGCAGGCGAAAACCCGCTCAAACTCGCGGCTTAAGCGCGAAAAAAGAAAATGCGTCATGCTGGGATACCCGCGGAATGGAAACAGCGTTTTGTCGCTGCCGAAACGCGAGCTTTTGCCACCGCAGAGAATGACGCAGGTTTTCATAGAAATTTCACCGGCTTTCATCGATCTTTATCGCGGCGAAATTTTAAATTTGAAAGTAAAATTTACAAAAAGCGCGGGCATATCAGTCTTTTTGCATATATTTGGCTTTGCCAAGGGCGTTGTTTGCGATGAACTGATAAAGGCTCGGCGCTTGAAGCTTGGCTAGTTCTGGATATTTGACTTTAAGCGTCTTCCAGATGTCATATACGCGCATACCGCTTGCGTAAAGCTTCATAATCTCGCTAAAATACGGATCGTAAAGGCTCGGCTTTTTATACAGCGAGAGTTTGCGGTCGGTATCAAGCACGGCGTTTGCCTCGATAAAAGCGGCGAGATCGCGCTCACTTACTTTGGCAAAATCCTTTTCGTATTGAGATTTCATATGCCTTAAAATTTCCTTATTGCTAACGCCTTGGAAGTGCATTTTCTTAATCTCGAATCGATACGCGTATAAGAAATCCTCGCTTTTTTTGGCGGTTGCGCGAAGCCTTGTTTTTTCATCTTTGAACGTCACGGAGATAAAGTGCGTAAGCCCTGCGGCGGTGACGGCGCTTTTAAACGCTTCGTCCTCCTCGCCGATCTTTTTTAGGATCGCCTTGACGGTGTAGCCTTGGGCGATGAGGTTTGAAATTTTATCTTTATAAGGTTTGTAGTCGAATCGCACGCGCCTAAAGCCCGTCTCGACACTGATTTTTTTATAGATCCTCGCATGCTCTCTAGATGTAAAATACCTCGATTTCAGCCCTTTGCGGAGTTGTTCGGCAACTGCGGTAAAATCGTCATAATCGGCGATAGACGCGATTAATTCCTTTTCATTTACGACCCTGCCGTTAACGACCACAATGGTAATAACCTTCATATTTTCTCCTTTGATTGGGAACAATTCTAACTTAAAACTATAAACTCAAATTTAATTATTTATTATCAAGGATTGCGGAGGATTTGCGTTTGCAAGGCAGAATTTTACGCACTAAAATTTAGCATTTTGATTGATTTTTATATCTTTTTGTGCTTCTTCTCACGCTGCTTTTTTATACTTTTTTGTGTAGAGATGAAGCGAGTTTGCAGAGATAAATTTTACTCGCAAATCCTAGCTAAATTGCCGGCGCAAGTTAGCTTTTTTTAAACGAAAAAAGCTTTTTGATCTTTGTAAGTCCTAATTTCATACCGCTATATTTCATCATCTTGGCCATATTTACCCACATTTCACGCTCGTAGCACGGATGCGGGCAGTGGTGACAGCGTGGCTTTTCGGTATGCGGGCAGGCGCGCAGGCGCGCATAGGCGTAACGCAGCATCCGCTCGCAGTCGCTACAGAGATGAAAGTGCGTTTGCACTAGCCCCTTATCGTCTTTATAGTCATGAAGCACAGCGCCATCTTTTTTAGGCGCGTCCGCATGCTTGCCATCGCAGTAAATTTGGATAAATTTCGTCACCGTGTTTACTTCGTAAATAAATTTTTCGCTAGTCATATTTGATCCTTTGAGCGGATTTTATCTAAAAGGGACAAAAATACTCTTGAGCGCGCTCAAGCTAGAATTTATTGAATTTTAAAATTTCGCGGAATTTCGCTTTATCTTTCGACCTTGTTGCTTAATAGAGTCGCGATGAAGCGTGTTTTGTCGTTTGAGGCAAGCGCGATTTGCAAGCTCATCGTAAGCGGCACAGCCAAAAATAGCCCGCCGATACCAAGCACGAAGCCCCACAGCAGTAGCCCCGCAAGCACGCTGATCGTTGAAAGTCCGAGCCCTTGCCCTAAAAATCGTGGCTCGATGATATTTCCGATCGCTACGTTTACAACCAAATAAATTGCGATAGTCCAGATGCTAGAGCTTATATCCATCGTAGCTAGCGTCACAAAAAGCGTCGGAAAGACCGCTACGATCGAGCCTATCGTAGGAATGAAATTTAGCACGAAAGCTAAAATCCCCCACAGCGCAGCATATGGAACACCAAGCGTCCACAGCCCAAGCCCGATGAGCGCACCGGTGCAAGCTGAAGCGATAGTTTTAATTAGTAGATATTTTTTGAGGCTGGAGGCGAATTTCTTCACGAAAGTGTGCGTAGCGCGGCTACTTTGCGAAAAATAACGGATTTTTTCGTCGATCACAGAGCTCTCAAAGACCATAAATGAAACCATTATAAAAATGAAAAATCCCGTCGAGACTATCGAGCCTGTTTTGCGCAGTAGTGCAGATAGCTGTGCGGCGGCTTCGCTCGGATCGATGCCTAGGCTTGCGACGTTAAGCTCTATGCCGAATCGAGAGAGCTTCGCACTCACGCCTCCTAGCACCTCTTCAAATTTTGCTTGCAGCTCGGGTAGGCGCGCTGAAAACTCCTTGATCGCATCGAAGATGACTGCGCCGAAAAACACTATAATCGCCACGAAGGCAAAGGTAATGATGAGGAAACTAAAGACGCGCCCGACGCGGATCTTTTGGACGTAGAGCACCAGCGGCGAGACGAGCACCGTGATGAAAATAGCTAGCAAAAATGGCACGACGATAGCCTGCGCGGCTTTAAGACCAGCCAGGATGATTACGACGCAGGCAACCGACATCAAGGACATTTGAAGCTTCAAGGATTCTCCTAAATTTGACATTTTCGCAGAGCTTTTACGCGAAATTTTGATAGAAGGATTTTAACTAAAATTCTATAAATTTTAAGACGGAATTTTAAAATTTCATCGCAAAATTCTAAGATACGCGCAAATTCTTAGCGGGCGCAAGAAAAGTTAGAATTTTTTGCTAAAATTTTGCGAAATTTACACGAGCAGGATCGAAAATGAAACTTCCCAAACATCTTTTAGACCGCTACGCCGCGGAGCGCCAAAGCGCAGGCGAGGCGCAGCGGACGGCAAATGAGATCGCCTTCGCGCCGGTGGTCTTTCAAGTCTCGCGACTGATGAAAAAATTTGGAATTTTAAGCGCGCTTAATGAGGCGCGGGACGGACTAAGCATAAGTGAGATCGCGCAGAAGACTTCGCTTAGCGAATACGCCGTAAAGCTGCTTCTGGAAAGCTCGCTTAGCATCGGCACGGTGCTGCTGTGCGGCGAGAAATTTAGGCTCAGTAAGGCGGGATATTTTCTGCTTACCGACGAGCTCGTCGGCGTGGATATGGACTTCATCCACGACGTGTGCTACGAGGGGCTATTTAGGCTCGAAGAGACGCTAAAATCGGGCAAACCAGAGGGGCTAAAGGTTTTTGGACAGTGGGCTACGATCTACGAGGCGCTTTCGCATCTGCCGCCGCACGTGCGCAAAAGCTGGCTCGCGTTTGATCATTTTTATTCGGATTTGGCGTTTGAGCCCGCGCTAAAGATCATTTTCTCGCGCAAGACGGATAAAATTTTAGACGTAGGCGGCAATACCGGGCGCTTTGCTAAGCGGTGCGTAGGCTACGACGAAAATGTGCGCGTCGCGATAATGGATCTTGCGGGGCAAATCGCGCTGATGAAAGACGCCGTCGCAGGCGCGCAGGGCGCGGGGCGCATAGACGGGCTTGCGGCCGATTTGCTAGATCCTGCCACGCGTTTTCCGCGCGGCTTTGATGCGATCTGGCTCAGTCAGTTTTTGGACTGCTTTGCAGAGGAGCAGATCGTAAGCATCCTCGCGCGCGCGGCGGAGTCGATGAGCGAGCAGGCGCGGCTTTATATTTTGGAGCCGTTTTGGGACAGGCAGCGCTACGAAACCGCCGCGTATAGCATGACGCAGATCAGCGTGTATTTCGCCGCTATGGCAAACGGCAATAGCAAAATTTATCACTCGGAGGATATGATTAAATTTGCGCAGCGCGCGGGGCTTAAAATTTCACGGATCCACGACGGGCTGGGCGTCGGACACACGCTGCTGTGCTGCGAAAGGGCGCGCTGATGGACGCGCGAAGCCTAAGCGCGCGATTAAATAAGCCGATTAAAATTTTACTAGTGCTTTTTGGAATCGGAATTTTGACAAATGTTGCGATGGAATTTTATGCGGAGAAAAAACGCGGCGAGCTAGAGCGAAATTTCTGCGAAAGCAAACAGGTGCGAGATGCGCTAGCGCGGATAAACGAGGGCGCGCCGCGCAGGATCGACGATGCTACGATTTTAAAAGGCGCCGCATGCGAAGAGGGTAGCTTCATATACGATTACGCGCTAAATAGCTCGCCGAATTTAGACCTTAGCGCGCTGGACGCGGGCGATGCGGAAATTTTAAAAGAGATGCTGTTTGCCAAGGCGAAGGCTGGCTTTTGCAGCACGGATTTTTCGCGGCGCCTGCGGGAGCTCGGCAAAACGATGGTGTTAAATTATGAGATAGAGGGCTTGCCGCCAATACAGCTAAAGCTTGATAAAAATAGCTGCGCGCGGTGAATTTTAAAACCCAAGCGAGGCATTTGATTAGCCGCGTTTTGTGTGACGGTGCATTGGCGGCTGGTGCCTCTGTAAGCTCGCAAGCGAGCGTATGCTTTACGCAGAATTTTATGTGAGTAGGTCGCGAACGAAATTTAGCAAGATCTCATCGCAGCAAGTGTAGCATAATAAATCATAAAATTCTGACTCAAAATCTACGATGCTGTTTCAAATAAGATTCCGTAACTTATAGAATTTCGCGTTAAAGCTTTACGCGGTATTTGCGCTGCTACACAGATATAATTCCGCGTGAAATAGTGAAATTTTAATGAAAAACGCCACTGGCAGAATCTGACGCAAAATTAGATCGCGGCTTAAAAAGGACTCGCGCGTTTTAGCGCTTTGTGGCGACGAAATACACGCTGATCTGCGTCATACTATACGCGGCGGCGCTGTAAAAGCTAAGCAGAAATTTTAGCATGTTGCTTTTGCACAGGCGAAATCAAAAGCGAAGCGGATAAATTTTAAACGGATGCTGCGCGGGCGAGCAGGCAAAGGCTCACGCCACGCTAAATTTTAAATCTCGCGCAAGCGCTACTTGCAGTCGCTAGGCTTAAATTCTACCCTTATAAATTCTTCGCCACTTTTTATCTTATAGCTCCATATCGCGCTGTTTATTAGTGGATGCATTACCTTCATCTGGTTGCAAAAAATTTGCTTATTTTGGCTATCTATGACATTTTGTATCACGGTTTTTTGATCATTTCCGACACTGTCAAATTTCATCCCCATGCCGTCATTTAGCTCGTAGTTATAGATGAAGCTGCCATCCTTGCACTCAGCACCCGTTAATGTGGTAATCTCGTCGACTCGCATCGGCGCACTCTTATTGATACCTTCCACAGCCGCTTTGAGTTGGACATTATCGCAGCTTGGTGCCGCAAAAAGCGCCGCGAAAGCAAACGGAAGCAATAAAAACTTTTTCATAATTCTCTCCTTAAAAAATTTAGTAATGATATAAAAATTAATATTAATCGGTGCTTTAAATTTAGGGCGAATTTTTTGGTGCTGCGAATATGGAATTTTATGCAAGTGCAGCAGCAAACGCAAAAAATTTATTTACAAAATTTGGCTCCGAAAAGTGAAATTAGGCAGTATGCCAAGGTGCGGAATTTATCGGCTCGCCGCACTTAAATACAAACTGCTGAGTTAAATTTCATAGTGCATTTTACGGAATTTACCCAGCTTGCGGGATTAAATTTGATGCCTAGAGTGCTGGCAAACTCGATATCAAAATGATTTAATGTCGCAGGCGGGATAAATCTTACAAGCAAGCGCGCATTTGAGTATTTTAAAGCCATGCTAATTATATCAATAAACAAAATTTAGGCGCAACGATCCGCAAGCGCGTGTCGTAAGATCGCCGCGACAAATTTTACCACAAGACGGCAGGCAAAAATAAGCGACTAGATGCCGCTTACCACGCACAAAGGCGCAAGCGCGATTAGTTATCGTTGATTACGTCCAAAATTTCTCTAGCGTGCATGGCGTAATCATTCGCCATAGATTTTTGAAAGATCCCGCCGATCTGCGCGTACGAGCCCTGACCGCCGCCGAAGAATTCCTCCTCGCCGAAGTTGCGCTCGTTTACGGCGATATTTTGGTTGTAGATCGGCTTTCCGTTTTT
The DNA here is from genome assembly GCF_963518785.1 of uncultured Campylobacter sp. NCBI lineage: Bacteria > Pseudomonadati > Campylobacterota > Epsilonproteobacteria > Campylobacterales > Campylobacteraceae > Campylobacter > uncultured Campylobacter sp. The sequence continues at coordinate 251,046 of NZ_CAUQKJ010000003.1, read as the reverse complement.
AAACATTTTTAGACGTAGATTGTAGCGCACGTAGGGCTTTGCCGAAACGTCGATGCCGTCGGAGCTGTAAAAGCCAAAGCCGAATGAGCTAAGCTCAGGCGCGATAACAAGCCCTTTACCTTGCAGCGCTTTTTCGTCGTCGGTAACGCTTACGCGCCTTAGGTAGGTGCCAAAGAAGCGCTTTGCCTCGCCTGCGACGAACTCGCCGACATCGATTTTAAGCTCATCGTCTCTGCCTAGCTTCGAACTTGCGGCGTAGCTTTTCGTCCCCATTAGCTCACTAGGGATATAAATGAGCGCGCTTTGCATGGCGTTAGTCGCGCTTATAGTATCGTCAAACGGCGCTACATCGGCATTTTGATTAAACTGCGCTTCATATGCGCAACCGCTAAAAAGCGCGCAAACTATTGCGGCTAGAAAGAAATTTTTCATTGTTTGCTCCATGTAAAAATTTTTGTAATTCTACCCCGCGGGTCTAAATTTTACGCTGAAACGGGCGGAATCGCTCTTCAATCCAAGCTAAAAAATCGCCTAAGCTTACGCTTAAACGTGTCTTTTGGAATTTGCGTATCGCCGAAATCATCGCTCCAAATTTCGTTTTTATCGGTAAACAAGCCTTTATTCTGCGCCTGTGGCATAAAGACCACTTTATCCGTAACTTGGACGCCTTTTTGCTTAAAATACTCTAGTATCTCATCCAGATCTCGCCTAGAATATATATTTATAAGGAAGTAATTTCTATTTTTGAACCTTAACACGATATTTTTGCGGATTAAACCCAAAGGCTCATCCGCTCTTATCAGCATATAAATTTTAAACGGCAAGATGAATAATATGAAATTTATCGTATGATATAAAAACAATACAGCCTTTCCTATGTGTACCCCTATGGACGATTTTTTATACAGCTCGTAGGACGAAAAATAGTGAAATCTTCCGTAGCTATCGTATAGCTCTGATATAATGCAAAAGCTTATTTTATTGACATCGCAGGCATTGCAAATTTTTATTACTTCCTCTTTCTTGACAAAATAAAAATCATTCAACGCCTGATTTAGTGATCCGGGCTTATCGTCGAAAGCATTTATATAGCTGATTTTATTATTTTCCAATAAAAAATACGCGGGGCTGCCCTTTCTTTTAATGGGCCAAAGTAATGTAGCCGGTAACAATAAAAAGACTACTACGATAAACATAACTAAATCGGCACTAAAATGCGTGTAAAATTTCAAGTTTAACGGAGTAACTTCTAGATTGAATATTTTATATAGGCAACCGAGTGAAAGAAAAAGAACGATATTGTTTTGAAAGTAAACCGCTCTGTCTATGATTTTGATCGGCTCTTTGTCGTAATCCCTCATAAAATTCCTTTTCGGTATGATTTTCGTATTTTATCGTCGTCTAGCTTTCGACGCGTTTAAAGATGCGGGGTATTTGCGGAGGCGCTTGCGGCGAGGCGAGTTGCGACGAGCGGCGATCATCCTCGTTAAGTGGACGGACAATGTGAATCTTTGCGACTAATTATGGGGCTTTTCAGACACAGAGCGAGCTTGTCTGCGACTACTTCGAGGATTACTTCGGGTGCCGAGTGATCTCATCTACGACTACCGCGGACGGAATTTCGCTCGAAATCTAACCCCAATCTCGCCGCGAAATACTCGCGCAGCATCCGCCTTTGTGCTTCGTTTACGTTTAGCCGTAGCCAGATTACCCCGCGGGTCTAAATTTTACGCTGAAAACCGAAAAATTTCACGCCTTAATGTCGTAGCTGAAATTTTTCAAAAAATATATGCGTAAAGCCTCGCGCTCGGCGCGGCTGGGACGGATGCAAAAAAATACCGCCGCGCCCGTATCGTCCCTCCCGCGCAGTAGCAGGCAGTCGCGCAGTCGTAGCCCCGCTCGTCCGTCTAGCCTTCGCGCGACGACGAGCTTTGAAGCGATCAAAATCGCAAAAATGCCCGCCGCTGCATAGATCGCAGCTTCGACAAAGCCGAATTTGATCGTCAAAAACACGCCCGCGACGTATGCGAAAAGAAGCAAGAATTTTAAAATTTCTTGCAGTTTCAAAAACCGTTCGTAGCTTAGAAACGGCACGCGAAACGTCCGCACGAAGCCGAGCGACGGCTCTATCAGATCAACGCATCCAAGCATAAGATCGTATTTGTCTAGCCCTCTGCGAAAGGATATTTTAAGCTCGTCAAATTCCACGCGCGCCGCCTCTTTGCTACCGCTTCGCAGATAAAGTAACGCTAAAAACATAAAAACGATCGTCAGACTAGGTTTGGCTTGCTGCGAGCGTAGCGGGCTGTTCGTGTAAAACAGCTCCCCCGATCCGCCGATGTCTAAAGAGATAAAAATGCAAAAAAACGCAAAGATAGAGGCGGAGAAAATTCTATAAAATGTATCGTCTTCCGTGAGGCTGAATTCGGGCTTTTGCATTAGTTTTTATATAGCGGCGCGTCGGTGATTCTAAATCTAAATTTATTGTCTGCGCCGATAAATTTCACGAAGCTCGCTACGTCAAATCCCTGCTGCGGCGCGCTTAGCGGCGGCTTAGCAAGGATCTCGAAGCTTAGCCCCGCGTAGTTAAAAAACTTGCCGCAGCGCCGAAAGCCGTGCCTGCCGTAGAATTCTATGCGGCGCAGGCGTTGCGCGAGGTTGGGCGCGTCCTCGTGCGGCGGCTCGACATCAAGGACGATTTGCGCGCGCGGATTTTGCTCGGAGATGAGCGCGAGCAACCTTGAGCCGATCCCCAGCCCGCGAAATTTCGCATCGATGCCGAGGTAGGCCACGTAAAAAATCTTGCTCCCCCCACCGCTTGGAATTTCACTCTCATCGTAGCGAGAAATTTCGCTTTCTGCGGCAATCGATGAAATTTTGCCATCTGCGGCGCTTGATGAAATTTCATCCCTTCTGGCGCTTGATAAAATTTTGCCGTCCGCACCACAAGTCGAGCAGTCCGCAGCGATTGGAGTTTTGCTATCTACGCCCGCATTTAAAATTTCATCGCCGCCCAGAGGCTGCGTTTTTTGACCTGCGATTTTACCGCTTGCAACGCTAAAAAATTTTGCTTCTGAAAATTTTACTTTGCCGCTTGAAATTTCATCTCCTGCGCTTTCAAATTCCGTGCTGCTATGGGCTTTGGATCTTAAAATTTTATCCGCATTGAGGCGAGGCGGCGGCTGTTTGTGGTGCAAAATCGCGCGCTTGTAGGTTTGCTCGGTTCTATAGACGAAAAAGCCAACCAGCTCCTCGCCGCTTAAATTTTGCGTCGGCGTGGCGCAATTACCCGCAGAGCCGCAATTTTGGCTCGCTTCGCCGCAATCTTGCAGCGCGCATAAATTTTCGCTCGCCGCGCCGCGATTTTTACTTTCTGAGCTGGATTTTTTACTCGTTGCATTAGATTTTTTATCTGCCGCGTCGCGATTTTCGGAATTCAAAGAGGATAATTCTGCCGCGCCGCGGTTATCCGCATCGGAATTTTTACCCGTAGCATCGCGATCTTGGCTAGCTTCGCCGCAATCCCGCTTTGCCGCGCAAAAATCTTGTTTTGGCGCGCATAAATTTTCACTCGCCGCCGCATGATGTTTATCGGTCACGCCGCCGCCCAGGGCGCTAAAATCCTCGAAAATCGCCGCGATTTCAAGCTGTCCTTTGCGCGACATTTTTAAGAAATTTTTTATGCTGATACGCTCGATTTCGGGGAACGCCGCGGCGTTGATCGCCTCTATACGCGCGATCAGTGCCGAGCCCTCGCCGATACGCTCAAGTCTCATTTGCCCTCCTTGTCGCGATAGGCCTACCGCGTAAATTTAAAATTGCCCACCTCGCTCGCGGGGATTTCATCGCTCGGCCCTTAAATTTAATGAAATTTCGCAAAATTTAAGGGCGCCCGTCTAAATTTAATCCTCGCCGTAAATTCGCTTCAAATTCCCCAGCGTCGCGCTCGCGTTTAGTAGCAGCGCATCGGCGATCGCCAGCCGCGCCATCGCGGTGGCTACGACGCTGCCGCGCACGGCGATACACGGATCGTGCCGCCCGCGCAGCTCGCAGACCGCGTCCGCGCCGCTCACATCCACGCTATGCTGCGCCATGAAAATGCTCGGAGTAGACTTAAAATGCGTCGCAATCTCGATCGGCGCGCCGCTACTTATGCCGCCTAAGATTCCGCCTGCATTGTTGCTTGCAAAATTTGCGCCGATCTTGCCGCCGTTGGTGCGGATCGCATCCTTGCTAGCGCGCATAAAGTCGTTGTTTTCGCTACCTTTTAGCGTGCTTGCCTTCACTCCCGCGCCGATCTGCACGGCCTTTACGCCGTTTATGCCCATCATCGCGCCCGCAAGCGTCGCATCCAGCTTACCATACAGCGGCTCGCCGAGCCCAGCAGGCACGCCCGTAACGCGCGTTATCACGCAGCCGCCGATACTATCGCCCGCATTTTTGACGCTTAGAATTAGCTCCTTTTGCGCGCTCTCCATAGCGGGATCGAGCGCGAAAATTTCACTGTTTTGCGCAAAATCAAAATTTAAATCTTTGGCGTAAATTTCGCCCACGCCGCAGATTCCGCTTTTTACGGAAATTTTAAAGTGATTTAGCAAAATTTGCGCAAACGTTCCCGCAGCTACGCGCACGGCGGTTTCGCGCGCGCTTGCCCGTCCGCCGCCTCGGTAATCGCGCAGTCCGTATTTGGCAAAATATGTAAAATCGGCGTGAGCGGGGCGGAAAATATCCTTGAGATTTTCGTAGTCCTTCGAGTGCTGGTTTGCGTTGCGGATGATAAATCCGATCGGCGCGCCAGTGCTGCGCCCGTCAAAAATCCCGCTTAAAATTTCGATCTCATCGGCTTCTTTGCGCGGCGTAGCGTATTTGCCGCCTGGTTTGCGGCGATCAAGCTCGCTTTGGATATTTGAAATCTCAATCTCCACGCCCGCCGGAAAGCCGTCCAAAATGCCGCCGATCGCCGCGCCGTGGCTCTCGCCGAAAGTGCTAAGGCGCAATCTCTCGCCGAAGGTATTCATAGCGCGTCTCCTTGATCGCCGTCGCTTTGTTTGTCCGTATCGCGCACGCTTCGCTCATTGCTTTTTTTAGCGCTCGGCGTGCCACCTCGATTATTATGCTCGCTCTTTTTGCTACCCTGCGTCCGTCCGCCGCCGCCCCGCGAGCCTTTTTTGCCGTCCTGAGCGCAGTTCGCGCCGCTTTGTGCGTCGCCGCATGCCGTTTGCTCGCTATTTTGCGCGCTAGTGCCGTATGAAGAGCCGTTTTGTAAAAGCTCGATCGCGATTTGCGCGCATTTTTGCTCGGCCTCCTTTTTGCTCGCTCCCACGGCGGATGATAGCCGTTTGCCGCCTACGAGCGCCGCCATTTCGAAGCTTTTTTTGTGATCGGGGCCGCTTGAGCCTAAAAGGATATATTCGGGCGTGACGCCGAATTTTGCCTGCGTGAGCTCTTGCAGCGCGGTTTTGTAGTCTCGCACAAGCTCGTTAAAGCTGATGCGCGGATAGAGGATTTCTAAGATTGCAGTCGCGATACGGGCGGTGTTTTGCAGCCCGCTCTCAAGATAGACGGCGCCCATTATCGCCTCAAACGCGTCCGAAAGCAGCGATGGCTTCTCGCGCCCGCCGTTGCGCTCCTCAGACAGCGACATATTCAGGTTCTCGCCGATGCCTAAAAATTTTGCAAATTTAGAAAAGCTGCTTTCGTTCACGAGTGCGGCGCGCAGCTTGCTCAGATCGCCCTCGTCGCTGCTAAATTTTTTGAAAAGATACTCGCCCACGATCAGATCCATCACCGCATCGCCTAAAAATTCCAACCTCTCGTTGTTGTGTCCGTTTTTGGCGCTTTTGTGCGTAAGAGCGATCTTGAGGTGGGTCGGGTTTTTAAATTTATAACCCAGTTTTTCTTGTAGTTTTTCTAAATTCTGCATCTTTACCCTTTATTATAAAATTTTACAAAATCCGCGGCGGCTCGCACGCAAACGGCATCCGGTGCGAACAAAACCTGCACAAGCGAAACGAACGCGAACGCAGCCAGCACTGAATTTGCACCAACGCGGCGAATGAAACGTGCTAGCGCCAATCTGCGACGAATAAAATTTAAACGTGCTCGCTAATTCTAACGCAAACCGCGCCGAAGCCCACTTGCTGCACATACAATCCACACCAAAAGCAGATTCATCGCAAATATAGTCGCGCTAAAGCCTGCTCGCTGCTAACAAAATCTTCGCCGAAGCTCGTCCGCCATAGACCAAATCCGCGCACAAATAAGCACGAACTTGCACGAGCAAATGCGAACGAATAGAGCGTATCAAAGCTAGAGTATACTAAAGCTCGATTATCACAAATTTAATCTTCGCCAAAAACGCACCTGCCCTCAAATGCAAGAAGCCGATTACGTGAATGAACACAATAAACCGACTTCGGGCGATAAAATTTACGCCGAAGCGGCTCTGCGTGCAAAGCAAACGCGGGTAAATCTATGCTTAATCCGCGCAACCGCAAGCTTCGCCGCAGAATTTTAGCCCTTTATCGCTTCCGCCGCCGCGCGAGCCATAGCGTCGCACTCCTCGTTTTGCGGATGACCCGCATGCCCCTTGACCCACGAGGCTTTGATCTCGTGAGGTGCTGCCGCCGCAAGGTATCTGCGCCACAGATCCGCGTTTTTCTTGCCCTTAAAATCGGTAACGATCCACTTTGCAAGCCAGGAATTTACCGCTTTAACGACATATTCGCTATCGGTAAAAAGCTCGACGCGGCAGGGCTGCTTAAGCGCGCTAAGCCCCATTATAGCGGCTGTTAGCTCCATTTGATTATTCGTCGTCATCGCTTCTGCGCCGCTTGCCTTTTTTATCGCGTCGCCGTATTGCAGTATGTAAGCCCAGCCGCCTGCTCCAGGGTTTCCGAGGCAACTGCCGTCGCTAAAAAGTTTGACCGATTTCACCGGTTTTCTCCGAAATTTGCGCTCTGATCTCCATGCTGCCTAGCTCGTAGCAGACCGGACAGCGGTGCGAGAAAAGCCCCACCGAGCTTTTGCACTTCGCGCAGGTGTAGCTAAAGCTAAGCCCGGCGTCCTCAAAGCCCGCGTCCTTCATAGCCATAAGCGCGTTAATCTCAAAAATTCTACTCGCGCTCTGCGGCTTTTGATCGCTTCTTCCAAGCGCGTAAAAAAGCGCGTTATACTCCGCATCCTGCGTGTTTACCGCCGCAGGGAAATCATAGATAAGATCGATCGCCTGCTCGATCGGCGGGAAGCGCTCAAAGCCCTCCATAGGCTCTTTGTTTTTGATAAAAAGCTCCATGCAAAACCGCCCTGCGCCTTTGAAGTTTAGCTTTGAAATTTTAGCGATCTTCTTGTTAAACGGCGTATTGGCGTCGTTTGCGATGATCTGGGCGCGTTCAAACTGGCTTTGGGCATATACTTCGGCGTCCTGTTCGCGCAGCGCGTCAAGCACCTCAAGCGCCTCATTAAAGCGCTTTAGCCGCTCATAAATCACCGTAAGATGCGTAAGGGCCTCTTTGTTTCTCGGGCGCAGCTTCAGCGCCTGTAAAAACACCTCTTCGGCGCGCCCTAAAAAGCCCGCTTTGAAATATACGATACCGAGATTGGTGAGGATAAACTCCCTCTGCACGCCGCCGCTAGCCTTACTTAGCGCGATTAGATAAATTTCTATCGCGCGCTCGAAGTCGCCGCTTTTGACGAAAGAGCTAGCCAAAATTCCAAGCGTCGGGATGTCTATTTGCGGGCTTGCCAAAAGCTGTCTGTGCTCGGTGCTAAGCGCGTCTAGGGTGTCAAATTTTTTGATAAAATTCTCTAGGCTCTGCCTCTCGTTTTTTTTAGAAAAAACTCCCCAAATATAGCTTAGAATCGACACTAGCAAGATTATGCTTATCAGCATGATAAGCCCGAAAATCGGGTCGCGATCGTCTAAGAAAAAATTATCCAAATCAAACCTCGTCGCAAAAATAAAGGGCAATTATAGCAAAGTGCGGGTATAATTTCGCTTATGATTAAAAACGAAAGCATAGAAAATCTGCTGGCCACCGTAGATATCGTAGACGTCGTAGAAAAATATGTCCCGCTTAAGCGCAGCGGCGCAAATTTCGTAGGCGTCTGCCCCTTCCACGACGATTCGCACCCGAGCATGAGCGTGAGCTCCAAACTTGGAATTTTTCACTGCTTTTCGTGCAAAGCGGGCGGCAACGCGATTAAATTTATCCAAGATTACGAAAAGATAAGCTTCCCTGAAGCGGTCGAAAAGCTTGCGGGGATGTATAATTTCGCGCTGCAATACACCGGTGCTAAAGTCCAGGAGCGCAGCGAAGAGAAGAAGGTGCTCGGGATTTTAAACGCCTATTATCAAAGCTGCCTTTATCAAAACCCCGCCGCCGTGAAATACCTGTACGAGCGCGGACTGAGTGATGCGACTATTCGCAAATTCGGCCTTGGCTACGCAGGAGCTAGCGTGCAGACGATCAGGGTTTTACAAAACGAAGAAATTCCGCCGCAAGACGCGCTAAATGCGGGCGCGGTAAAGCAAAACGAGCGCGGGCTCTACGCAAGCTTCATCGAGCGCATCACCTTTCCGATCTACAACCACGCGAGCAAGCTCGTGGGTTTCGGCGGTCGCACGATAAGCGGCAACCCAGCCAAATACGTCAATTCGCCGCAGTGCGCGCTGTTTGATAAATCTAAAATTTTCTACGCATTCGACCTTGCGAAAAAAAGCGCGATCGCCAAAAAAACCCTCATCATCACCGAGGGCTACATGGACGTCATCATGCTGCATCAAGCGGGCATCGACAACGCCGTAGCGGTGCTCGGCACGGCGCTGACGCCCGCTCATCTGCCGCTTATAAAGCGCGCGGAGCTTAACGTCGTGCTTAGCTTCGACGGCGACGCCGCGGGCATCAATGCGGCGATAAAATCGGCGCGGCTTTTGTGCCTAAATAAGATCGACTCAAGCGTCGCTATAATCGGCGGCGGCGCCGATCCTGCGGATATGATTGCGGCGGGTAAGGTGCGCGAGCTAGAGCAAATTTATGCTAGCGGCATGGAGAGCGGGGAGTTTCTGATCCGAAGAATCGCTAAAAAATACGACCTCACCCGCCCCGTGCAAAAAGAAGCGGCGCTAAATGAGATCAAAGAATTTACCGCAGCGCTCGGCCCCGTGCTCGCCGAGTCCTATCAGAGCCTAGTGGCGCAAATTTTAAATGTCTCGCCCGCTTCGTTTAATCTCTCTAGCGGCGGTAAAAATTTCGGCGCGGGCTTTGAGGGGCGAAATTTTAACGAGGGCGGGAGCTTCGGCTCTTACGATTTCGGTTCTTACGAAGGGCGCGGCGCAGACGGCAAGGGCGGTGCGAGCGGAAGCTTAAACGGCGGAAATTTTATTCGCGCGCAAAACATGGCGCTCTATGAAAGCTCTGCGCCGCCTGCGGCTTCGGCGAGGCTCGGGCGGACGCTACTGCGCCGCAAGGAGATCGCGGAGCTTCAGATCATAAAATCGATGCTGCTCGATGGCGAGATGGCACAGCTCGGGCTCGGCTGCTTGGAGCGGCGCGATTTTCGCATGCACGGCGATATTTTCGAGGCGTTTTTGGCTTTCTCTCGCAGCGGCGGAAATTTTAAAAATTTCATCGCGGGCGAGAGCGGTAATGCGGATAGTAATGCAAGCGAAAATTTTACCGCGGGCGGCGCGGGAGAAATTATCCAGGGCGAGAGCGTAAATTTAAAAATCGGCGAGAATTCTAGCGAGCAAAATTTTATCGAGCAAGGCTCTGCAGGCGCCGTAAATTTAAAAGGCTCCTCCGCGCAGCAGGGCGCAAACGGCGGCGATAAGCAAGAAGTAAAGCAAGGCGAGAGGGAAGCCGCAGCTCAAAATGTTCAAAGCGCTCAAAGTGTCCAAAATACTCAAAACGCCGAAACCGAAGCCCGCGAAAATCTACGCGCGCTTGCACTGGATGATGAAATTTTGCCGATCGGCGGCGCGGCGCTTTTTAACGATGCGTGCAAAATTTTACGCCGCAACGCCCTGCAAGATCTGATGCAAAAGCTCAAAAACTCCGACGCGCCCGACAAGATCGAGCGGATCTTGGAGTATCAAAAAAAGATCAATCAACTCAAGTAAAGGAACGAAATGAAGGCATTGGCGCTCTTTAGCGGCGGGCTTGACTCTATGCTCGCGGTCAAACTCATCGTCTCACAAGGCATAGAGGTGCTCGCGCTGAATATGGATATCGGATTTGGCGGCAAGGACGATAAGAGCGAGATCATGCGCCGCAGAGCCGCGGCCGCTGGGGCGGATTTTAAAAGCGTCGATATCAGAAGCGAATATCTACGTCAGGTGCTTTTCGAGCCCAAATACGGCTACGGCAAGCACTTCAACCCCTGCATCGACTGCCACGGATATATGTTTAAGACCGCGCTTGCGATGCTGCAAAGCGAAGAGGCGAGCTTCATCATCACGGGCGAGGTGCTCGGACAGCGCCCGATGAGCCAGCGCGCGCAGGCTCTAGCTCAGGTCGGCGGGCTTAGCGGCGATGAGGAGGGGCTGATCCTGCGTCCGCTGTGCGCGAAGCTGCTGCCGCCCACGACGCCCGAGATCAAGGGCTGGGTAGATAGGGGCGCGCTGCTTGACATTAGCGGGCGCGGGCGGGCTAGACAGATGCAGTTGGCGGCAGAGTTCGGCTTTGAGGATTACGAAACGCCCGCGGGAGGCTGTCTACTAACGGTGCAGAGCTTCAGCGAGCGGATCAAGGATGCGGTAAAATTTGAAAAGATCGAAACGCCCGCGGACGCTGAAATTTTAAAATTCGGGCGCCATCTGCGCCTGCCGGGCGGCGCCAAGCTCATAATCGGACGGGATGAGAGCGATAACAAAAAGCTTGCCGCCGTGCAAAATCCAAAATTTAGCGAGATAAAATTTAAAGATGACGTCGTGGGCGCGCTAAGCCTGCTAAGTAGGGGCGCGAGCGAGACGGATAGAGAGCTTGCGGCGAGACTGGCGCTAACATACGCTAAAACGGACGCCGCGCGCCGCTACGCCCTGCTCATAGAGGGTAGCGAGCTGAGCGCAAGCCCATTTGAGAGCAAGGATGCTGCGCGCGAGTATTTTGTGTAAAATCTAAACCGCCATCCAGGTTGTATTTGATAGGCGTAAAAACGATATATAAGCGCAAGAAGCTGCAATAGCAGATAAAAGAGTGAAATTTAAAAACAACGATGCTTGAAGCGAGCCGAAAATGCAGCTGGCTCAAAGTTAAATTTAACCGCCGCGAGCGCTAAATTTAAAAGCAAAAGCGAGCAAATTTTATAAGCTTAAGGAGCGCTTATGGAGTATTTTAAACCGTTTTTCGTAAAGATCGCAGACCGCGCTAGAGAGGGCGATCACACGAGCGCGCATGATCAGATCATCGCGCCGCTACTGCAAAACGCACTCGCCGCCTACGTCTATAACGGCCGCAAAGATAGCATCGTGGGAGCTTTCGGCAGCGTGGAGCACCCGCTAAACTTGAGCGAGTTTAGTTTTCTCGTGCGCGAGCGGGGTAAATTTCGCCTCGATCTCTCGCGCGAATGCGTAAACGGCGCCGAGATAAGCATAGACGAAACGCCAAACATGGGCAACAGCCCCACAGCGACCAAGCTTGCTAAGCGCGCGATGAGCGAGGGACGGATCGCCGTGCTTTTTAGCGCATCAAACGGGATAGAGTGGATGGACATCTACGCTCCTGAGGCGGTGCAGGCTAAAATTTTAAAACTTGCGGATGAGATAAACGGAGATGAAATTTAGAAATTTAAAAGCCGAGCTCCGCATTAAATTTCACGCAAGATAGGCATTATGCGCCCCTGTGCGCGCAGACAAAAGTAGAGGTCGAGAACATAGGTCTCGCCTATCGCCCTCTGCGCCTTGCCAAAAAATAAAACAAGATGATCGCCGCCAAAACCGCCGCGATTGCGGCGTAAATTTTACCCATGCCGCCGTAGCTTTTGGAGTCGTCGCTTAAATACAGGTTTATTACCGCACCGTTATCGGTCGAAATTTCAAGCTTCGCGCCCTTTGCGCCGTTTAGCTTTACGCGCAGCATATTTGCCGCGGGGCTTGAAATTTCGGGCTTATCCATAAAGGAGTAGCTGGTTTTGTAGCTTTTCATCAAATCGTTGCAGTCTTTGGGGGCTACGAATATATCGTAAAACGCGCCATTTTTCACGCTCAGATTTTCTCCGCCTTGCACGACGAAGTATCTAAATTTAGGCGCTTGCGTGATGAACTCCCACCGTAGCGTCTTTTGCTTGCCGCCCTGCTCGTAATTAAACTCCGCGCCGTATTTGGCGTCGAATTTAAAAACATCTCGGCTGAAAAGCACGAACTGCCTATCACTTAAAATGGCGTTAGGATCGGAGTTTTTGTCTAAAATTTTAACGTTTTGAAGCTCCCTGTCGCCTTCGTAAATTTTAAAACTTTTCATCGTTACGGGCGGCCCCTCGGCATTAAACTCCACGCTTACGGGATTTGCGGTGATTTTGCACTCGGGCATGGGATCCGGAATTTCATTGCTGAAAAACGCAAGCGCGGGCTCGTCGTTCGGGTAATAGACGTAAGCTCGCGAGTTTAGCGCGGTGGCGATTTTGAACTTATCCTCCCTCATCCGTAGCGTTTCGTTTTTGCACATCCCCAGTAGAAATTTGCCGCTTCCTTCGTCGTTTAAATTCCGCGAGCAAAAGGCGTTGAGGCGCGAATTTCCCATCTCAAAAACGTAGCTGCTTTTTTTGCCGTGCTCAAAATAGCCGATGCCGATCTCATCCGAAGCAAAATCCAAAAATGCAAATCTATGGTAAATCGCGCTTAAAAGCCCATCGATCGCGCTTTTTAGATCGCTTGAATTATAGGACAAATTTTCCCTCACGACGGCATTATAGCCTGCGTAAAAAGCGCGCTTTGACGGATTTTCACCCGTAAAATTCGGTCTGCCCGGAGTCTCGTCGTGCGACATCGCTTCGTTTGCGACGACATATTTTGCGTGATTAAGCGCGGAGGTGTTTAAAATTTCATTCTGCGAAAGCTGATTTAACCCCGATTTTGCGCGCACATTGTTGATGTAGCTTAGCGGATCGTCGTAAAAGGAAAAGCCGCTCATCGCAACGAGCGGCTGTTTTAAATTTGAGGGGGTGTTTTCGCATGCGGCAAAAAGCGCGCAAATCGCCCCAAGGCCCAGGAGCCTAAGCCGCAGGGCCCGCTTTGGCAAACTCGACCCCCTCTTTTACGTCCTCGTAGCGTTTAAAATTCTCTTCAAACATCTTTGCAAGCTTATCGCGCGTGATTTTATATTCCGCCGGGTGCGTCCACGTGTCGATCGGATTTAGCAGCTTCGTCTCGACGCCTGCGAGCTCTTTTGGGATCGCGAGGTTAAATTTTTCGAAATTTTCAAATTCGCACTTTTTGATACTGCCGTCAAGGATCGCATTTATGCACGCGCGCGTAGCTTTTATGCTCATTCGCTTGCCTACGCCGTATGCGCCGCCGCTCCAGCCGGTGTTTACCAGATAGACGCTGACATTGTGCTTGTCGATCTTTTCGCCTAGCAGCTTAGCGTAAACGGTCGGATGCAGCGGCATAAACGGCTCGCCAAAGCACGCGCTAAAAGTCGCCACAGGCTCGGTGATACCGCGCTCGGTGCCTGCGACTTTTGCCGTATAGCCGCTTAGGAAATAATACATCGCCTGCTCTTTGGTTAGTTTTGCGACCGGCGGCAAAACGCCGAATGCGTCGGCGGTTAGGAAGATTATGTTTTTGGGATGGCCGCCCGCAGAGCTTGGCTCGTAGTTATCGATGTGATAGATCGGATAGCTGACGCGGGTGTTTTCGGTCTTGCTGCCGTCTTTGTAGTCTACGACGCCAGCCTCATCCGCGACCACGTTTTCAAGCAGCGCGTCGCGCTTGATCGCGGCGTAAATTTCAGGCTCGCTGCTCGGGTCTAAATTTATGCACTTCGCGTAGCAACCGCCCTCGAAGTTAAATATCCCTTCATCGTCCCAGCCGTGTTCGTCGTCGCCTATTAGCTTGCGGTTTGGATCGGTTGATAGCGTCGTTTTACCCGTGCCGCTTAGGCCGAAAAATAGCGCCGTGTCGCCCTCTTTGCCCACGTTTGCCGAGCAGTGCATCGACATCTTGCCCGCAAGCGGTAGCCAGTAGTTCATCATCGAAAAAATTCCCTTTTTCATCTCGCCTCCGTACCACGTGCCGCCGATAACGGCGACATTTTCCTCGACGTTAAAAATAACGAAAACGTCGGAATGCAGCCCGTCGCTCGCGTAGTCCTCGTTTTTGCATTTGCACGCGTTGTAAACGACGAAATCAGGATGAAATTCCGCTAGCTCGCTCTCGCTTGGGCGGATGAACATATTTTTAACAAAATGCGCCTGCCACGCGACTTCGGTTACGAAACGCACATTTTTGCGGCTGGATTTACTGGCGCCGCAATAGGCGTCTTGGATAAAGATTTCCTTGCCGCTTAGTTGAGCTTTGGCTTTGGCTAAAAGCTTATCGAAAAGCTCTTTTGAGATAGGCTGATTTACCTTGCCCCACGCGATGTATTTTTGGCTCGGGTCTTGCTTTACGAAATACTTATCCTTTGGGCTGCGACCCGTAAATATGCCTGTATCGACCATAAAAGTGCCGTTGCTTGACACGCGCCCTTCATTCATCGCCTTTTCAAGCTCGAAAAGCTCGTCGTAGCTTAGGTTGTGGTTGATTTTTTTTATATCTTTAAGACCTAGTTTGTCCAAATCATTCGGAGTTGTCATTTTGCGTCCTTTTTAAATTAAATTTTGATAAAAGATTGCGCTATTATAGCTTAAAATTTAGGTGAGCTCGCTTAAGCGCTGAGGATGATCGCCATGAAATTTAGGCGGAAGCGCCCGCCTAAATTTTAGAGCTTATCTTAAAATCGCGAGCACCTGATCGGCATCGACCGTATCGCCTTGAGCGATCAAAATTTTATCGATTATGCCGTCACGTGGGCTTTCGATATTTATCTCCATCTTCATCGCTTCAAGAACGATGACATTCTGCCCCGCCTTAACAGCGTCGCCTTCCTTTATTAAAATTTTAAATACGTTGCTAGGAAGCGTCGCTTTTATATCGTTATCGTCCGTACCGCCTCGCGCGTCAGCAGTGGGCTGCTCGCCGGCGGAGCTTTGCGGCTGCGGCTTTGCGGGCGCTGAGGTATCGAAGCTGACGTCGTATCGATCGCCGTTTACGAGCACGTTTTGTCCGGCAAATTCTACGTTGTAAATTTTGCCGTTAATCTTAACGTCAAATTTGCCATTTTTAGAAATACCGCTTTGATGGCTTGCGGCGGGTGCTACGTCCTCTTTTTTGCGGCTCATCACCTTGCCCTCGCCTTTTAAAAACGCGATACCCTTTTCTTTGCACGCAAGCGCGATAAATATGTTCTCCTCGCTAGGCTCGATGCCCTGCTCGCGTAGAATCTTCTGCGCATACGCGACGCTCTTGCTCTCGTCGGCATCGGCGATATCTACGGCGTGTTTGGTCGTAGGCTGTAGTCCCAGCTGCTCCGCCGCCATCTTAATCACGCCTTCATCCGGCTTAACGGGCGTTTTGCCGAAATAACCTAACACCATCTTGCCGTAGCCCTCGGCGATCTTTTTCCACGGGCCGAACATTACGTTGTTAAACGCCTGCTGGAAATAAAACTGACTGACCGGCGTCACGCTCGTACCGAAACCGCCCTTTTCGACGACCTCGCGCATGACCTTGATGACGGCCGGGAATTTGTCTAAAATTTTATTATCGCGCATCATCTGGGTGTTTGCGGTAAGCGCGCCTCCCGGCATCGGCGAAAACGGAATTAGCGGGCTTACCTGCGTAGCCTCGGGCGGCATGAAGTAATCCTTCAAGCACTCGCCCAAAACCTCTTCGTATTTTAAAATTTTCTCTGCGTCTAGGCCCAGGTCGAAATTTTGCCCCTTCGTCGCGTGCAGCAGCGTGAGGATATCCGGCTGGCTCGTGCCGCCGCTTACGGGATGCGCGGCAAGGTCGATGCCGTCTACGCCCGCAACGAGCGCAGCCTGATAGCATGCGACGCTAACGCCCGCCGTCTCGTGAGTGTGCAAACGGATATGCACGCCGTCGCCTAAAATTTTACGCGCGCGCTTGATCGTCTCATAGACCTTCTGCGGGCTGCTGGTGCCGCTTGCGTCTTTGAAGCAGACGCTATCAAACGGGATCTGCGCGTCTAAAATTTGACGAAGAATTCTCTCGTAAAATGCCGCATCGTGCGCGCCGCTACATCCAGGCGGCAGATCCATCATCGTAACCACGACTTCGTGTTTAAGACCGTGGCGATGTATGCACTCGCCGCTAAATTTTAAATTTTCCACATCATTTAACGCGTCGAAATTTCGAATCGTCGTCGTGCCGTGCTTGGCAAAAAGCTTGGCGTGCAGATCGATGATCTCGCGGCTGCCGGTATCGAGCGTGACGGTATTTACACCGCGGCTAAGGGTCTGCAGGTTCGCCTCAGGCCCCACGATGCTTCTAAATTTATCCATCATCTCAAAGGCGTCTTCGTTTAGGTAAAAATATAGGCTCTGAAACCGCGCGCCACCGCCGAACTCAAAATGCGTGATGCCGGCGTCTTTGGCCGAGCTAACGGCAGGCAAGAAGTCCTGCATCGCCACGCGCGCGCCAAAAACTGACTGAAATCCGTCGCGAAAGGTCGTATCCATAACGTCGATAAGCTTTTTAGCCATTTTTAGCTCCTAGGTTAAATTTAGCGTGAATTTTAATATTTCTAGCCTAAAAAAGCTTTTAAACCAAAAACCCCCGGAAAGATTGCGAGCGTTAATAGCACTAGAATTTGCAATAAAATAAAAGGTAGCACGCCCTTATAAATGTCCGTGGTGTGGATTTGCGGCGGCGTCACGCCCTTTAAGAAAAATATCGAAAATCCAAATGGCGGCGTCATAAACGATGTTTGTAAATTTACAGCGATTAAGATCGCAAACCACACGGGATTGATATGCAAAGACTCTACTATCGGCAAAAGTATCGGCAAAATGATATATGAAATTTCGACATAATCGAGAAAAAATCCAAGCACTATGATAACTACCATCGTAAGCGCGATAAATCCCCATGCTTGACCGGGCAGATTCTCCATAAAATTTTTTACGACCTCATCTCCGCCCGTGTAAGAAAAAATCATCGAAAATGCCGTGGCGCCCATCAAAATCATAAAAACCATGCCCGAAATTTTAGTGGTATTTTTTAGTGCGTCATAGATCAGTCTAAACGAAAACGTGCGGTATAAAACAGCTAGTGCTATCGCACCCAAGCAGCCTACCGACGAGCTCTCCGTAGGCGTAGCGATGCCCGCAAAAATAGATCCTAAGACGAGCAAAATCAGCACGAGCACCGGCACGACGTTTTTAAGCGCGATAAAAATTTGCTTTGATTTGCTAAGCCCCTCTAGCGGCGGAACAGGCGGCGCATAATCTTTACAAATATATGAAATAATCGCAATATAAATCACGTAAAAACCCACTAGCACGAGCCCAGGAATAACTGCTGCAGAGAAAAGATCGCCCACCGAAACAGAAAGTATATCGCCTAAAATAATCAGCACGATAGAAGGCGGGATAATCTGCCCAAGCGTGCCTGCAGCAGCGATAGTGCCGGTAGCCAGCGGCTTATCATAGCCGTATTTCATCATCACGGGCAGGCTGATGACGCCCATAGCGATGACAGTCGCGCCCACTATGCCCGTCGTAGCCGCAAGTAGCGCGCCCACCAAAACGGTGCTGATCGCCACGCCGCCTCGTACGCCGCCGAATAAAAATGCCATCGACTCTAATAAGCGCTCCGCAAGGCGAGTCTTTTGCAAAATCATACCCATCAAAATAAAAAGCGGCACCGAAATTAGCAGTTGATTTTCCATAATCGAGTAAATTCTATTAGGCATCAGTGAAAAAAACTGCCTACTCATATCCTCGAAAGCTTCGGTTAAAATTTCAAAGCCCTGCGCGTAATCCCACGCCTCACTAAGTCCGTAGATAAAGCCGAAAATCACAGCCACGGCGCCGAACGTAAACGCAACGGGAAATCCCAGTAGCAGCATAAAAAGCGCTGCCGCAAACATCACTATGCCTATCATAACTCGCCACCTTTTATCTTGCCGTGGCAAAATTCCGCCCAAGCGCGAAAAGCGTAAAATTTATAGAATTTTAAATTTAAGCTCATTTTGCCCTCACACACTCTGTGCGCCCGAAGAATTCCCACTAAGAAATTCCGAGCCTTTGTTTTCCCTAACATCAAGCAGGGCGTTAATATTTTTAATCAAAAATCCAAATGCGTAGATAAATAAAAACGCGTAACTAAGCGTGATTGCGGACTTGATGATCCAAAGATGCTGCATGCCGCCGGGATTGGCGCTGGCCTCATGGCTCGTATAAGCCTCGCTTACATAATCGATCGAAAAGAACGCCACGAGCGCCACGAAAGGCAAAATGAAAAATATCGTGCCTAAGATATTTATGAGCGCTTTTGCAGTGGGGCTAAATTTTTCGTAAAAAATATCCACGCGAACGTGGGCATTTTCTTTAAGCGCGTAGGTCACACCGAATAAAAACATCGCCGAATATAGCCACCACGTAAGTTCTTGCATAGCGACGGAATTTGCGGCTGGAAAAAGATAACGCGCCACAACATTGTAAAAAACGACTATAACTAAAAGCGCCAAAAATACGATACTTAATACGCCTAAGATATTTGCGAACGCATCAAAAGCTCTTTCTAATTTGCGTAAAAAATTCCTCAAAATTTTACCCTTTGCTTGAAATTTTTGCTATAAAAGCTGGGATTTTAGCAAAAATATCTGCAATTTATTATAAAATTATGCGCAGAAAGGATTTTTATGATTTTAAAATTTCAAAACAGATACTCTAAAAAATTTCTCGCTTTTTGTGCTATATGGGCGCTTTTTTGGCTAGCGTTTTCATATTTTTTCTTGCAAAAATTCCTTTTTATCTATCCGGAAAGCTTTAGCATTCACGTGAGATTCGCGCTTTGCGCCATAGCGCTAGGAGCGGTGATTTTAGCGGTTTGCGGCAAGGGTGTTTACGGCGCGATCTGCGGATATGCGGTATGGTTTTACGGCGCGGCGCTGGGATTTGTCTCATCGCTAAATTTAGCTAAAATTCACACGGTACTGCGAGGAAGCGGAGATATGAGCGGAATGAGCGGCTGCGGTGGAGCGGTGAGATTTTTAAATTTTGATATAAGCGCAGTGCCGATTTTTAAATCGTTTAACAGCTGCGCATTCGACATACCGGCAGTACCAACTGATGTAACGCTAGAGGGGCTGCAAGCCAAACTAACGGCGCTTTATAGCGGAGGTTGGTATCTGTTTCCAGCAAGCAAAAGCGTGGATCTGGCACAATTTTGGAGCTTTATCTTTATATTTTTCGCAATTATTTGGATGATTGGAATTTTTCTTGGATTTTTGAATAAAAAGGCGCAGAGATAGTCCCTGCGCCAAAGAAGCTACTGCTTAATAATCAATAAAGCGTCAGACGCATAGACGGCATTTATATTCTTTAACCCCGGCATATCCCATACCTGAGCGCATAAACCATCCATCTTTTTTGTAAGAGTAACCTTGGTTTTGCTATCGACGGTATATGTAGCACAAGTCTTGCCTTTTACGGTAATAGGATTTTTAACATTCGTCATGTTATTAAAACCTGTCGTGCTATTATCATACTCGCCTTGCGAAGTATAATAAGCCATTAGATCAGTCAGCGATGTAGATACATTCTGCGCTGCTCTAACGACTTCTGCATCATCGCGTGTAGCTGCTAGTTTTGGAATGGCAACTGCCGCCAAAACACCTAAAATCACGATCACGAAAATTAATTCGATCATAGTAAAGCCCTTCATGTTTTTATCCTTTGATAAAAAATTTTTGGATTTATATTATAGAGCGTTTACTATAAATTTAACTTAAAAGTTCTTTGCGAATTCTAACATTTCAGATAAATTTTTCATCGCATTCGCGCCGACCGCCAAATAATGGTTATTTATCAGGCTTTTTCCATTATAAAGAGGTGCTTTCATCGTCTTTAGATCCACCACCGCTCCGCCACTTTGATGTAGCAAAAAATCTCCCGCCGCGATGTCCCAAAGCGAGCAGTCGCTAAATCTCGCATACGCGCTCGCACCCCCCTCGGCTAAGATGCAAAATTTTATCGCAGAGCCTTTGCGCACTAGCTGCATTTTAAATTTTTGCGCGAATTGCGGATATTTTTCGGATTTACTGTGACGTCCGTGCATGAAGATTTGCGGCGCGCTATTTGGGCGAGCGAGCAGTACGCCGTTTTTATAAACTCCGCCGCCATTTGAGCTATATATGTCGCCGCTTACGGGCACGCCGATTACCGCTAAAATCGGGCGCCCATGCTCAATCAGCGCAATGCAGACGCAAAACTCGCCGTTGCGCGCGATAAACTCCTTCGTGCCGTCCAGCGGATCTATGAGCCAAAATCTCTCCTCGCTCATGCGCCGCTTGCTATCCAATACGCGCTCTTCCGAGCAGATCGCGATGTCGCTGGGCTCTAGAGTGCGCATTATCGCATCATTTGCCGCAAGATCGGCATTCGTAAGCGGCGATTTGTCCGCCTTAACAAAAACGTCGAATTTATCGTAATTTTGCATTATTGCGGCGTTTGCCTTTTTTGCGGCATCTATTGCAAGCGCCAAAAGCTCATCCAAGCCCACTTTCGCTCCTTAAATTTAACGGTGATTCTATCAAATTTAAAATTCCAAACGTCTAAATTTACGCAAGTAAAAACAGCCGAAATTTCAAAACCCTTTAGAATTTTAATATTCTTTTTTATATAATTGCTAAAATTTTTTAAAGGATCAACATGACCCCAGTCGTATTAGATAGCGTTAAACACGCGGATTTGAAATATCACGCAGACGCATTTCCTACCGAGCCTTTCGTGCCGGTGATCGCGCCGGAGATCCCGTTTTGCGCGGACAACCTCGTTATCGTATTTACCATCGAAAAAGAGCCCAAAATGGTGGCGCTGCTAGGGCGCACCAAAAACGTCCTAATTGATAAGAATTATAAAGGAACGGTGCCTTCTTCGGTGCAGAATTATCCGTTTTTCCTAGCCCAGATCGGCGAACAGACCGCGATCTGCTTCGATAAAGACGCACAGCAGATCAAGGGCGACGGAGAGGCGCTTTTTAAAGACGGTAGGCCGACGCCGTTTTTACAAAATTTAAAAGAGGTGATGAAAAATTACGCCGATTTAGATATGCGCACGCGCGTTGCAGCGGCGGAATTTCAAAAGGCGGGGATTTTAGAAGCCAAGGAGCTCGGTATCAACTCTAGCGGCAAGGAATCGTCTCTGCTGAACGGCTTTTCGGTCGTAAATCGCGAAAAGCTTTTGAAGTTAAGCGATAAAAAGCTTGCGGATTTCGCGCGCCGCGGATATCTGGAGCTAGCGTATTTCCACCTAAAAAGCCTTGCAAATTTTCAGCGCTTAGGCGATAAGATCATGCAGCTCGATCCGCCGACCGCGCAGAAAGAAGCGAAAAAATAGACGTTTTCGCCTCCTAAGTAGCTCATAATTTTTAGAATTTAATGTCGCGGATTTATAAAACTTGCAAAACTTACGATCGTTTCGGGGCTTGAAGTTGCCATAACCGCATGCGAGCTTGAAGCTCCAGGAAGCTTTATTCGCGGCTAAACTAAATACACCGCAAATTTAGTCCTAAAATTTTAGCATAGGGTTTTATAACAAAAATTTTGCAACAACGCAGTACGCAAGATTCCACGCTTAAAATTTCAAGCGAGAAATTTTACTATAAAATTCTATTAAATTTAAAATTTAATTTAAGTAGATCAATTTATAAAATTTTATCCACGCTACCTAAAACTTTAGTTTTAAATTTAATCCTGCTCTTGCGCCGAAATTTCATACGCGATTTATAGAAATTCCAACGGCTCGTAGATTTGTACGCCGCGCGCGTCGCTGCTAGCCGCATTTATCATCGCGCGGACACTACTTGCGCCGCTAAGCGGTCTAAATTTACCAAACACGCAGGCGGGCAGCAGTTTAAAAACCGCCGCCGCAAGCCGCTCTAGCGGGCGAGCATCAGGTCTCTCGCCCAAGATTATCGGCGGACGGACGATCTGAAGGCTGTCAAAGCCGAGCTCGCTCACGTGCCGCTCGATCTGCCCTTTAGCGCGCAGATAAAAGCTTAGCAAGCTCTCTTTCGCACCCGGAGCTGATACGAGCACGAAGCGCCGCACGCCCACTGACTGCTTGCCCCACTTTGCCGCCGCATAGATGTAGTCTACATCCATGAGCAAAAACGCCTCATGCGAATCCATCTCTTCATCATCATACCTAGCGCGCAAAAAATTTCATCAAAAATTTATACGGCGCGATATCCTAAATGCCATCAAAATCAATGATCCGCATGCAAAACTTAAAACGGTAAAAGTCCGTCTGGCGGTGCGCCCATGCCTCTACCTCATCGTAATCCGAGCCATCACAAAGCCCGCGCACCAGATCCTTACCCACGACCCCTATAGTACCTAGCACAAGGGCGGATTTCTTATTTTCGTTCCCTGAATTTCTTTAAATTTTAACGCATTGTGCGGTTAAATTTTACTTTTACCGTGCCAAAAATTTGGTCTAGTTTGCAAGTCGAGCCCGAAAATTGCGCGCTTGAGCTCGCATCGCAAGTCAAATCCATAGCTCACGCGTTAAATTTCAAAGCCACGTTCGGCGCGAAATGTACATCAAATCAGCTTAAATTTTATAAGACTATACGCAGTCTAGAGACTGCCGTTTCATCGCGACGCGCTAAAAGCGTAAAAATTAGCATCTGCCCACGTAGTCAAATCGCGACTCGCCTAGGCTAAACTCGAAACTGCCTCGATCCACCGCACCCACGCACGCGTCGCTATCGTAAAGCGCGAGCAGAACTTCTGCCATCTCCTTGCTACAATGCCGCGTCGTAGTCGTAGCCCGTGTCGTCCGTCGCCACGGGGCCAAAAATTACGCTATGCAGGGTAAAATTTCGCGGCGGAATGAACGAGCTAAATTAAAATCAAATCTGCGCGCGGAGTAGAAAGCGCCCTAGCTAAGCTCGCGTCTCTTTTGCCGCTAACGTTATGATCTGCTTAACCACCTCGCTCGCCGCTTTTAAAGAGCCTACGGGCAGGTATTCGTAGATCGAGTGGAAATTATGCCCGCCGGTGAAGAGGTTCGGGCACGGCAGCCCCTTTGCGGAGATGACGGCGCCGTCGTAGCCGCCTCGCATAGGCTTGATCTTGGGCTCGATGTTTAGGCTTTTAAAAGCCTGCTTCGCAAAGCGTATCGCAGGTGCATCGTCGTTTTTCAAAAAGTTATAGACGTTTTTGTAGCGGTCGTTTAGCGAAATTTCGATCCGATCGCCCCAGATCGCGCGAAGCCCGTCCGCAGTTTTTTGCAAAAATTCCATACGCTGCTCGTATCTTTTCTCGTCAAATTCCCTCACGTCGATCTTTAGGACGGTCTTTGCGCTGTTGCCGCTAAGCTCCTTGACCCAAAAATAGCCCTCCTTGCCATCGGTGTATTCGGGCGCCTCGCCTGCGGGCAGCAGCGAGATAAACTTGTGCGCCAAAAGCAAGGAATTTACAAGCTTGCCCTTGGCGTTCATCGGATGAGCGGACTGGCCTTTGAAGGTAACGACGCAATCGCCCGCGTTCCAGTTCTCGTAGATAAACTCGCCGATGCCGCAGCAATCAAGGCAGTAGCCAAAATCCGCGCCTATCTCGCTTACATCAAGCGCCTTTGCGCCTAGCAAGCCCTGCTCCTCGTCCGGCACGAAGCAAGCGATTATTTCGCCGTGCTTGATCTGCGGATTTTGGACGAAAAATTCCAGCGCATTTACGATTGCGGCGATCGCCGCCTTATCGTCGGCACCTAGCAAGCTGGTGCCGTCCGTTACGATGATCTCGTCTCCTTTGTAATCCTGCAGCTCCTCATTTTCGCTCTCTTTAAGATAGATCTCTAGCTCTTTATTTAGGCAGATATCGCCGCCTTCGTATCTTACGATCTGAGCTTTGGTGTCGCCGCTCTGCTCGGCACTGGTATCAAGGTGGGCGAAAAATGCTACTCGCGGAGCGGGCGCGTCTAAATTTGAGGGAATTTTAGTGATCAAAATCGACCTCTCGCTAAGGCTGATATTTTTTATGCCCAGAGCTTCGAGCTCGCCTTTTATGAGTTCTGCGAGCTCAAGCTCCTTGGGGTTTGAGGGCATTATGCCCGCTGCGCCCGCGACTCTATTCGTGGTGGTGTTGATCTTAGTGTAGTTTAAAAACCTCTGCACGATATCCACAAATAAGCCTTTTTACAAAATGACAAATGCGATGACGCAGACGGAAAGAAACATACCCAAAGCCGTTCTTTTAGCGATCTGAATAGGGCTTACCATCGCAAGTCCCGCGCAAACGATACAAGCGCCCGCGATCGGCGATGCGCTCCTGCCTAGCGCGCCGCTTATCGCAACCGCCATACCGAGCTTATCTTGCTCAAAACCCAGCGCGTCGGCGTGCACGGTCACGGCGGTGTTAAACGCCATCGACGCCGCATCTCCCGAGCCCGTTACGATGCCCATAAAAAACGGCACGAAGGTTCCACCGAATTTTACGTAGCCCTGCTCGTTTTTAAGCCACTCAATTACGAAATCTATCGCTCCGCACGCGCTAAGACCCGCGACGAAGACGCCCGCAGCGATGATGATACCTATGATCTCGGCATACGCGCTACCCATGCCTTTGAAAAATTCCTTCGTAATTTTTTGAGGATCGGTTAGAGTAACGGCGATGGTGAGGATAGCGCCCAGTAGCATCGCTTCGGCGACGCCCATCTTCGTCCATTTTAGGAAAGAGACCTGATTTAGACTCGTGCCGCCGATTACCAAGATCACTAGCGGCACTAACGGCATAAGCGCGTATAAGACGTTTATCTTTTGAGGCTGCGCGTCTAAATTTGAACCGTCGGCGGAATTTGACGCAACGGAATTTACGCCGCCCTCCTTTTGTGCGAGATAATTCACCCCCTTGGTGTAGTCTTTGCAAACTATCGCCGTTATACTCATTACGATCAAAACCACGATCAAAGCGGTAATCGCGCTAGAAAACTGCACCCCGATGACGTCTTGAACCGTATAGGATGGGTTGTGCGCCTTTACCATATCGGCGACAAATACGTTGTGCGCCGAGCCCGGGCTTAAAACGCTACCGAAAGTGCCCGCAAATACCGCAGCTCCCGCCATCTCTGGTTTAACGCCCGCAGCCATCATCACAGGGATCAGCGTAGCGCCGACCGCAGCCGAGCAGCCCGCAGCGGAGGGGATAGCGATATTGATAAAATATGTAAGCGCCACGACGATAGGGATCAATAAAAATCCGATATTTCCAAGAGGTCTGGTTAGTAAATTTACAAGAGCGCGGTCGCATTCGGTAAATTTCATCACGAAGGCAAAACCCATACTGGCGCAGATCGCCTTAATAAGACCTGCTTTAGTCATATACGAGGTAAAGGCGCCCAGCCCGTCCAGCGGCTTTAGACAAAGCACACACAGCACCAAACCCACGCCGATAAGCACGGTTTTGGTGTCCTTTTTCATGATCAGTAAAGCGACGACTGCGACGATGCCCGCAAGCGCCAAAAGTAACCTAAACGTCTGCACGATAACTCCTTTTAAATTTTAAATTTACTTCCCACGGCGATGCGCGAGATCTCTTTTTTATACTCGAATTTCAGCACGTCCGCATGCCCCATCACTTCGCACTCGTTTCCGTTTATCAAAAACGCGCTGCCCTCGGGCATAGCATAGACGCTGTCGTTTTGATTGACGATCAAAAACTCCTCCAGCCGCTCCTCCCTACTCTCGCCGTTGTGGTTTGAAATTTTACCGCTTATGAAGTGTGGATTGATCTGATGCGGAAAGATCCCCAGAGCCACCGGCGAAGGCGGGAAGACGATCGGCATGTCGTTGGTAGTCATCATCGTCTTGCCCGCGACGTTTGCGCCGGCAGACCAGCCGAAATACGGCGTACCGCTATCTACGGCGTCTTTGATCGCGCCTAAAAGATCAAATTTATAAAGCTCGTTTAGCAGCACGAAGGTATTGCCGCCGCCGATGCAGATCGATTTGGCATTTTTAACGGCGGCTTTCATATCGGCGAATCGATGGATCGATCTGATATTGTTGCTCTCTAGGCAGTCTGCGACCTTCTGCTCGTATTGCTCGCTTGTGCGCCTAACGCCCGCAAACGGAATGAATAAAATTTCATCCTCCCATAACCTGCCTAAAAATTCCCTTATCCACCCCTTGCAGTGGTTCAGATAGCCACTGTCTTTGTAACTAGAAGCGCTTAGAAGTAATGCTCTTTTCATGCCGCCTTCCTTAAGCTTTGCCGTTTAGCTTATACGCGCAGCGCAGATACACGTCTACCCCAGCAAGCAGCGAGTCCTCGTCGAAGTCAAATTTGGCGTTGTGATGTCCCGCCACAAGCGTCGTGCCGATCATCAGATATCCGCTCTTACCGCCCGCATCTTGCACCGAGCGCATAAAATGCGCGAAGTCCTCGCATGCACCGAAGCTTAGCTCCCTTACGATCTTGTCGTTATCGATAAACGGCGACGCCTTTGCCGCATCCTCGTAAAGCTGCGTGCTATCCTCGTCGCTGTCGCCGCCCGCGGTACCGCCCGTAACCTGCACGTCGTAGCTGACGCCGTAAATTTTAGAAACGCCCTCCACTATGTCCATGCATTTGGCCTTCATAAACTCATTCAGTTCCGTGCTCTCGCCGCGAGTCTCGCACGCAAGATAGCCGTTAGGCGCGATGACGTTGCGTCCTTCGCCCGCGCGCAGCACGCCGACGTTGATACGCGTGACGCCGTCTGCGTGCCTCGTGATGCCGTGCATATCAAGCGCCATCTCGGCTGCCGCGAGCAGAGCATTGGCTCCGTTTTGCGGCGCGCCCGCTGCGTGAGCGGACTTACCTTTTAAGCTTACGTCAAATTTAGTGGTCGCAAGTAGCTTTTTGGTACCGCAGATGATGCCTCTCATCGTGTTTGCCTGAAAGCCGATATGACCGCCCAGCAGATAATCTACGCCCTTGGTAACGCCCGCAGCTTCCATGCCTACGGCGCCTCTGGTGCCCTCCTCGGCG
Organism: uncultured Campylobacter sp.; assembly: GCF_963518785.1. NCBI lineage: Bacteria > Pseudomonadati > Campylobacterota > Epsilonproteobacteria > Campylobacterales > Campylobacteraceae > Campylobacter > uncultured Campylobacter sp. The sequence continues at coordinate 223,786 of NZ_CAUQKJ010000003.1, read as the reverse complement.
GTTTGGAAGATAAATCTAAATTTACCGCTAAAATCGTCTAGGCTCTGCGCGATCAGCTTTGCTAAAGCAAGCCCCATCGTGATATGCCCGTCGTGCCCGCACGCGTGCGTGATGCCGCTGATGTCGGAGCGAAAGCCCTCCTTAAAAGGGCGATGATCCGCGTCCGTGCTCTCGGTCACGTCCACGCCGTCTATGTCAAATCTAAAAGCGACCGTCTTGCCCGCGCGCCCTGTGTCTATTTCGGCTACAAGACCCGTTAGGCCATCCTCCATCGCATCAAGAAATTTTATCTGATCTGCGTTTAGCAGCTCTTTGGCGCGCTGCTTCGCCTTCTCGCAGGCATCCTTGCTACCTACGCCCTGCCTGGCTTCCGCCTTTACCACCTCGCGACCGAGCTTTATCTCATAGCCCAAGCGCTGCATTCGATCTGCGATAACCGCGGTCGTAAAAAAGGTAAACCAGCCCGTCTCGGGATGCGAGTGAAAAAACCTGCGATCCCCGATCATCTCGCCTTTGAGCGCCTCTACTTTTTGTGCGATAGCATCCATTTCCTCTCCTTTATTTTTTAGCTAAGCTTAACATCGCCGCGGCTAAAACCTTCGTAGCGGCAAAGGCGTCGTGCCAGTTTATGCTTTCATTTACGTTGTGGCTGATGCCGTCCTTGCACGGTACGAAAAGCATCCCCACGCGATCCGCAAGCTCCGTCATATTCATCGCGTCGTGTCCCGCGCCGCTAGGAAGCCTCAGGCTTGGAATTTTAAGCTCGCAGGCACAGCTCTCAAGCAGATCTATCATCTCCTCGCTTAGCTTTACGGGACGATCTTTGATGAGATTTTTTAATTCAAATCTGCACCCTCGGCGAGCGCAAATTTCACCTATCGCGGCGCAAATTTGATCATCCGCCGCCCTAAGCGCTTCCTCGTCTATATCGCGTATATCAAGACCTAGCGTGCAAGAGCCCGGGATCACGTTTAGCACGCCAGGCAGCGCATTTGCATAGCCCGTCGTCGCAACCGTGGTTTTACCCGTCTTTGCGATCTTCTCCGCGCTTAAAACGATTTCGCTAGCACAAGCCAGAGCGTCGCAGCGCATATCCATCGGCGTAGCGCCGCTGTGATCGGCTCTGCCCTCGATCCGTAGCTCGTATCGCACTGGCGCGGCGATACCCGTGACGACGCCTACGGGGATGCCGCGTCGCTGCAATACCGGTCCCTGCTCGATATGAAGTTCGATATAGCTATGAAAGCTGGATTTGGGCAGGATGCAGCTTTTTAAATTTGCGGGATTTAGCCCAAACTCCTGCATGGCGTCAAATAGCGAAATTCCGTCCCGATCTTTCAGCTCGCCTAGCCGCTGCCGCGAGAGCTTGCCGCTAATTATCTTGCTGCCTACGGTCGCCATTTTAAAGCGGCTTGATTCCTCGCAAACAAAGACGATGAGCTCCAGCGGTCGCGTAAGCTTTTCTCCGCTATCTCGCACTGTGCGGATCGCCTCCAAAGCTGCCATGACGCCCAACGTGCCGTCGTAGAAGCCGCCCTGCGGTACGCTATCGATATGCGAGCCAGCGCTGACGGACGGCAGATCTGGATTTTGAACGCCTCCAAATTTAGCGAAAATATTGCCCGCATCGTCGATTTTAATCTTGAAATTTTCTTTTTGAAGTAGCGATATGAGGAAGTCGCGCGCCTCTTTGTCCTCGCGCGAAAATGCAAGCCGCGTGAGCCCGCCGCCCGATAAAGCCCCAAAGCGGCTTATCTGCTCGAACTCGCTTTTAAGGCGCTGCATGTTTATCTCCATAAATTCCCCTTTTCTTAAAAAATTTATGAATACGGCATTTTAATATTAAATTTATATAACAAAGCTGAAATTTACTTTTCGCGGCGGCAAATAGGGCGCTAAAACGGCGCGAGCAAAACCGCTTTAAGATAACGCTATAAATTTTAAATTTTGCCTTTTGGGTTTTAAAATCGCGATAAGCTGCTTAGCTTCAGATTAAACGGATATAATTATCGCAAAATTTAACGAGGAGCGCAGATGAAGCAGAGCTCGCTAGAGGGGCTTTATGAAAAGCTAAGGCAATTTGATAGGCTGGCGGATAAAGAGGAGTATCTGTTTGACGCGATAAAGGGCGCCATCGAGGCGGAAAATTTTGACTTTGCCGCGCAAATTTGCGACTTTGTGCTAAATGAGGAATTTGAAAAATTCGGCGCGGTTTTAAGAACGAGAGCGCTCTTATGGCTCACGAACTATATCGCGCAAAATTTGAAAGATAGCAAAAGCGAGTATCCGAATTTTAACAACTTTACGGACTGCCTGTGGAAATTTAAATGGATCGTCTCGGGCGTCGCCAAAAGCTCCATGATAGAAAAAGAGCTCATAGACGAGGTAAACGAGGCGATGCTGTTTTACTACGAACGCTTGGAGTTCTCGCTGGCGGCTTATTACAAGGCCTTGATGAATCAAAACATCGACATGGGCGACGCTAGGGAGGCAGGGTTCAACTACGAGCTGTGGAAAAAGCTCGCCAAGGACGATATGGGTGACTGCGAGGCGTGCGAAGCAAGCGATGAGATCGCGTATTTAAATTTTGCCGGCGAGCATGAGGCCGCGCTGGAGCTTGCCGCGCCGATACTCTCGGGCGAACTAACCTGCTCCGAGGTACCGCATATAACCTACGCGCCGATACTTTTTAGTATGATAGCGCTAGGCAGGACCTGGGAGGCAAAAATCCTACTGCCAAAGGCCGCGGCGACTATCGAGTCAAATCCTCGCGTCATAAATCAGATCGCGCCGCTAATCGAGATCGCCGTTAGGCTGGACGAGCGCGAGATGGCGCTAAGCTTGGCCCGCAAGCACTCGCGTGCGATCCTTGATGGCAACGACGATCTAAACGACCTACGATTTTTCATCGCAGTTAGCGCGTTCGGCGATGAGAGCGACTATAAGACGGCTTTGGAACTGGCGGGCAAATTTGATGCTAGAAATCAAAACTTTTACTATGCCGATTATCTAAATAAATTTTACGAGGAATTCGGAATTTGAAATTTGACGGTTTAAAGGCCTAGCGCGCTTTGCCTATAAATCAGTCGTCGTTTCTAGCGCGCGGCAAATAATCGTAAATTTACGGCTCGATACTATTTTTTTCATACTCGCAACGGCAAGCGCGGTCAAGTTTACACCGAATGGGCGCAGGCGGCGCGCGGTAAATTTTAGCCGCTTACTCTCTCGTCGGTAACCGCCCGCCGAAATAGATAATTAAAGCGCGCACGCGACTTAAAATTTTAACTAGATCAGTGCGGATCAAAGCGAATATTTGCGGCGGCAAGACATATATTCTAAATTTAAATCGCCGAAGAATGTAAAATTTAACCAAGCCCGCCGTCAAAACACATAAGCGGCAACAGTGGCGTATCTCTCGCCTCACCACCTAGATTTAGCGGCAAATTTAATAGCAAAATTTTAAAGCGTGGCATGATAAAATTTTAAAACAAAATTTCAAGTAGATTTTTAAATATAAAATTTCAAACGGAATCTTGAATGAAAAATTTCAAATAAATTTTAAAATTCCAAGAGAATTTCATCCCTTGGAATTTTAAATTCAGTGCTTGGCTAGGTAATTTGTATCGTAGTTATTATCCACGAAATCGGGGTTGTTCATCATCCTAAGATGAAAATCGCGCGTCGATTTTATGCCGCCGATGATGAGCTCGTCTAGCGCGACCTTCATCTTCGCAATCGCGCGCGCGCGGTCCTTGTCGTAAACGATGAGCTTGCCGATCATGCTGTCGTAGTAAGGCGGCACCGAGTAGCCCTCATAGACGTGGCTGTCCATACGCACGTTTCTGCCGCCCGGAGCGACGTATTTTGTGATTTTGCCCGGGTTTGGCATAAAGCTTTTGGAGTCCTCAGCGGTGATGCGGCACTCAAGCGCGTGCCCGCTAAATTTTATCTCGCTTTGAGGTAGCAGCTTCTCGCCCTGCGCGATACGGATCATCCACTCGATCAGATCGAGCCCGCTTCGCATCTCGCTTACGGTGTGTTCGACCTGCAGACGGGTATTCATCTCGATGAAATAGAATTTTTTATCCTTGCTATCATATAAAAACTCAAACGTTCCCGCGCTCGCGTATCCGATCGCCTTAGCGGCGCGAACCGCCGTTTCGTGCAGGCTCTTTCGCGTCGGCTCGTCCAAGATCACGGCTGGGCTTTCTTCAATCAACTTTTGGTGGCGGCGCTGCATCGAGCAGTCGCGCTCGCCGATATGCACGACGTGTCCATGCTCGTCACCCAAGACCTGAACCTCGATGTGGCGCGGGTTTGTGATATATTTTTCCATATACATCGTGCCGTCGCCGAACGCGCTCATCGCTTCGCTCTCTGCCGACCAAAAGAGCTTTTCGATATCCTCTTCGCGCTCGACCACGCGCATTCCGCGCCCGCCACCGCCGGCTGCGGCTTTAATGATGACCGGATAGCCGATTTCGGCGGCTAGCTTGCGTGCCTCTTCGACACTTGCAATCGCGCCGTCGCTGCCAGGCACTACGGGGATGCCCGCGCGCATCATTACTTGCTTAGCCTTGCTCTTATCGCTCATTAAAGTCATCGCCTCGACGCTTGGGCCGATAAATTTAATGCCGTGCTTAGCGCAAATTTCTACGAAATTTTGACTTTCGCTCAAAAAGCCGTATCCCGGAAATATCGCGTCGGCTTCCGTTAGCTCGCAAGCTGTGATGATCGCGGGGATATTTAGATAGCTATCGCTGCTGCGCGGTCCGCCGATACAAACCGACGCGTCGGCGTATTTGACGTAAAGCGCGTCCTGATCGGCGGTGGAGTGCACGACGATGGCTTGCTTGCCCATCTCTTGGATCGTGCGAAGCGCGCGCAGAGCGATCTCGCCACGATTTGCGATTAGAATTTTTTTAAGCTCCCTCATAGCTTCTCGACCTCAAACAGCGCCATAGCGTACTCGACGGGCTGTCCATCTTCGACGAGAGCTTTTTTGATGCGACAGTCGAATTCCGCCTCGATCTCGTTCATAATCTTCATCGCTTCGATGATGCCGATCGTATCGCCCTTATGCACGACCTGGCCCACGCTTACGAACTCTGCCGCACCAGGGCTCGGCGCCTTATAAAAAGTGCCTACCATCGGGCTGTCGATCGTATCCATCGAGCCTTTTGTGGCGGGCTTGTCGCCCACGAGCACGCTTACTGAAGGCGCAGCAAGCTGCGGAGCGGGTGCCGGTGCGGCGAGCTGAAGCGTACTCCCACCGCATGGGCCATATTTTTTTATCTCGATTTCAAAATCTTTATCTTTAATTTTTAGCTCGTTAATGCCTTGCTTTTCGCCGAAAAAGTCCATTAACTCTTTGATTTCTGCTTTTGTCATAAATTTCTCCTGAAAAAATTTACGAAATTTTAGCTAAATTTTTATAATTGTTTCTTTAAATGGATTTTTACGGGAACTTTTAAAAGGCGCGGCACGGAATTTGCGGCGGATTTGCGAACTGATTTTAAGGATTTACGAGGCGCGATTTGCCTCGCCCATTTTAAGCTCGAACTTCGCAAGCGAAACACGAAATTTTGCCGTAAGGGCGCAGGATGATTTTAAATCCTTTAAAAATTTAACGCTTAATTTTACGACCGAAATTCTACGCCCAGGCTCAGAGCGCGAAAATTCCGCGCTTTGCTTTAAAATTCCACCTTCGGGCTCGTATCAAAATCCTGTGCCTTGCTTTTCTTTAAAATTTCGCGCTGAAATTTTGTTTTAAAACCCCGCGCCGAAATTCTATCCGCGCGAAGCCCTATGCGTTAATGTGTCGCAAAAAAGCTCTGAATTTTTACTTTATCGCTCGTTTTACTAAGAGCCAGCATTAATAGTACGCGCGCCTTTTGTGGATTTAGATTATCTGCGGTTAGAAAGCCAAATTTTGCGTCGTCCACCTCCGAGCTAACGCTAGTTGAGCCGCTGCCTGTACGGCTTGAGCGCACGACGATCACGCCCGCTTCGCTAGCTTTTGCAAGCGCAGCCTCCGTGTCAGGGTATAAATTTCCGTTTCCCATGCCGGCGACTACGATGCCCTTAGCGCCCTTTTGTACGGCAGTCTCTACGAAATCGCTCACGTCCTGCGGATGCGCGTAAATAATATCGACGCGCGGCAAGGCCTTGATGTCCTTGATATTAAATTCGCTTGCAACGGTGTGTTTGCGAAGCGGCGCCATATAAAAATTTACGACGCCATAATTTACGGTGCCGATTTTGCCGGAATTCGGCGAGGCAAAAGCCGCAACGTTAGTAGTATTTGTTTTCGTAACCTCGCGCGCGGCGTGGATCTCGTCGTTCATCACTACAAGAGCACTCTTTTCGCGAGCGTTTTTATCTGCTGCGACGGCAACGGCGTTGTATAGATTAAGCGGTCCATCAGCACTCATCGAGTCTGCGTTTCGCATCGCGCCTACCAACACGATCGGTTTTTTAGATTTTACTACCAAGCTTAAAAAATACGCCGTCTCCTCCATTGTATCGGTTCCATGCACGATGACGACGCCGTCTACGTCGTTTTTGGTAAGCAGCTCGCTTACGCGGTTTGCAAGCTTGAGCCAAATTTCATCGTTCATCTCCTGCGAGCCGATATTTGAAATTTGCTCACTTTTAATCGTAGCTAAATCCCCCAGCTGCGGCACTGCCGCTAAGATATCTTCTACGCCCTTAGAGCCTGCGGTATAGTTGCCCTCCGTAGCGCTTGCGCTGCTTCCTGCGATCGTGCCGCCGGTAGCTAAAATATAAATATTTGGCTTCGCAGCAGCCAAAGATGACGCGATAAAAAACGTAATAAACGCAAATTTCTTGAGTAGTCCCATAGTTGCTCCTTAAAAAGTGATAAAATTTTTATAATTTAAGCAAAATTCTAGCATAAAATTTTTATTATATTTTATTTTGCTGCTATAATGCGCGAAAAATTTTGATTATTTTAAGGAAATTTTATGGGACTGAAAAGCGATAAATGGATCAGACAGATGTCGCAGCAGCACGATATGATAGCGCCCTTTTGCGAGGAAAATATCGGTCGCGGCGTCGTTAGCTACGGACTTTCCAGCTACGGATACGACATACGCGTAGCGCGCGAATTTAAAATTTTTACAAACGTCGGCGGAACGGTCGTCGATCCTAAAAATTTCGATGCAAAAAACGTCGTGGATTTTGAGGGCGATGTCTGCATCGTACCGCCGAATTCCTTCGCGTTAGCGCGCACCATCGAATACTTCAAAATGCCGCGCGACGTGCTTGCGATCTGTCTGGGCAAAAGCACCTACGCGCGCTGCGGCATCATCGTAAACGTAACACCCTTTGAGCCCGGCTTTGAGGGACACATCACGATTGAAATTTCCAACACCACGCCGCTGCCTGCAAAAATTTACGCGAACGAAGGCATCGCGCAGGTTTTGTTTCTGCAAGGAGATGAGCCGTGCGAGGTGAGCTACTGCGATAAAAAAGGCAAATACCAAAGCCAAAAGGGCATCACGCTGCCTAGAATTCTAAAGGATTAAACAATGAAAAATTTAATCATCGTAGAATCCCCCGCAAAAGCCAAAACGATTAAAAAATTCTTAGGCGAGGACTACGACGTCGTCGCTTCAAAAGGACATATCCGCGATCTGCCGCAGAAAAAATTCGGCATTAAAATCAAAGATAAAAGCTTCGAGCCCGAATACGAAATCAGCGCCGATCACGATCAGATCGTAAAGCAGATAAAGACGCTCGCCAAAAAGGCGGATCAAATTTATCTCGCGACGGACGAGGACCGCGAGGGCGAGGCGATCGCCTATCATATCGCCGCTTCGATCGGCAAGCAGGCGGAGGAGCTGCCGCGCATCGTATTTCACGAGATCACCAAAAGCGCGATCTCAAACGCGCTAAGCTCACCGCGCAAGCTGAATATCGCAAGCGTAAACGCCCAACAAGCGCGCCGCCTACTCGATCGCATCGTGGGCTACAAGCTAAGTCCGCTTTTAAATTTAAAGATCCAGCGCGGCTTAAGCGCGGGTCGCGTCCAAAGCGCCGCGCTTAAGATCGTCGTCGATCGCGAGCGCGAAATTTTAAATTTCAAGCCGGTAGAATTCCACAGCATCGACACGGTTTTTAAGAAGGACTTGGAGGCCGAGCTCGTCGAATTTCGCGGCAAAAAGATGGAAAAGCTCTCGGTCAAAAACGCGGCGCAAGCTAGCGAGATCGTCCTGACGCTGCAAAAAGACAAATTTAACGTAGAAAGCATCGAGAGCAAATCGCGCAAGACGAACCCCTATCCGCCGTTTATGACCTCGACGCTGCAGCAGGCGGCGAGCACGGCTCTGGGCTTTAATCCGCGAAAGACGATGAGCCTCGCGCAGAGCCTTTACGAGGGCGTCAATACCAAAAACGGCGGCGCGATCACCTATATGCGAACCGACTCGCTAAATATCGCCAAAGAAGCGATCGCGGCGGCTCGCGAGTTGATCGAGCAGTGCTTCGGCGAAAAATATCTGCCCAAAAGCCCGAATTTATACGCCACCAAAAGCAAAGGCGCGCAGGAAGCGCACGAAGCGATAAGACCTACCGATCTGAAGCTTACCCCCGAGCTTGCGCAAAAAATCCTACCTCGCGACGAATACCGCCTTTACGCGCTCATCTATAACCGCTTCATAGCCTCGCAGATGAGCCCTAGCGTCTCGCAGATCCAAACGATCATCGTGCGCGGCGAAGAGGGCGCTTTTAAGATCGGCGGGCGCAAGGTGGAATTTGACGGATTTTACAAAGCTTACGGCGATCTGGATAAAGATAAAATTTTACCGAGCCTTAGCGCGGGCGACGCGATGAGCCTGCAAAGTCTAAGCTCGCAGCAGCACTTCACCGAGCCTCCGGCGCGCTATTCGGAAGCAAGCCTCATCAAAAAGCTCGAAAGCCTCGGCATCGGCAGGCCCTCGACCTATGCGCCTACCATCTCGCTGCTTACTGCGCGCAACTACGTCAATATCGAGCAAAAGCACCTGGTGCCGAGCGAGATCGCCTTTAAGATCACCGAGATGCTGGAGCAAAATTTTAAAAATATCGTCGATAGCGAGTTTACCTCCAAAATGGAAGAAAAACTCGACGACATCGCCGAAAACAAAGCGGACTGGCAGCAAATTTTGGCGGATTTCTATTATCCTTTTATGGATGAGATCGCCAAAGGAAAAACGTCGATCGCAAGCCAAAAGCTAGCCGAAAAGATCGGCGAAACCTGCCCGAACTGCGGCGGCGAGCTACTTAAGCGCCAGGGCAGATTCGGCGAGTTCATCGCTTGCTCGAACTATCCGAAATGCAAATACTCGCGCAACGCGGACGCTAGCGCCGAGGGGGCGAGCGAGGAGAAGGCGGCGCCCGAGGTGCTAGATGAAAAATGCCCGCAGTGCGGTAAAAATTTGATCAAGCGCAAGGGCAGATACGGCGAGTTTATCGCTTGCGAGGGCTATCCGAAGTGCAAATACTCGCGCAAAATCGAGGGCGCGGCGAAAGAGAAAAAGCCGCTCGTCTTCACGGGCATCAAGTGCCCGAGCTGCGGCACGGGCGAGATCGTCGAGCGCTTCTCAAGACGCGGTAAATTCTACGGCTGCACGAACTACCCTAAATGCGGCTTTGTGAGCAACTACGCGCCGATCGCGCGCGCATGCCCGCAGTGCGGCAACTCATACATGCTCCGCAAAGAGCTGAAAAAAGGCAATTTCGCCGAGTGCCCGCAGTGCAAGCTTAAAGAAGAGATCGATTGATAATAGGTGTCATCTCGGACTCTCATCGCGAAACAAAGGTCGCTGCCAGCGCCATAGAGTGGCTGCTCGCACGCGGAGCGGATCTACTCGTGCACGCAGAGGGCATCGTCGCGATCGAGACGCTGCGGCTTTTGCGACAAAGCGGCAAGCCCTACTTCGCAGTTCTTGGCAACAACGACGAGGCGCTTGCGGAGCTAAAAAATGAGTTTAACCTACACGATGAGCCCTTTTGCACGGAGTTTGCCGGGCTGCGACTAAAAATAATGCACCATCCGTTTTATCTCTTTGACGAGGAGCCCGCAGCGCAAAATGAAGCAGACGGATTGAATTTAGACGCGAATTTAGGTGCGGGTGCGGATCGCGCGGTAAATTTTCGCATGGATTGCGGCGCGGGCCTAGCCAAAAATTCTAGCTTTAACGACAAAGCAAGTTGCGGCATGAATTTAGGCTCAAACTGCGGAGCAGATCGCAGAGAAATTTTAATCGCAAATTCTAAAGCGGCGGATCACGCAATAAATTTAACCGCACCGAGCGCGAGCTTAAATTTGACTGTAAGTTCAGGCTCGGACGCAAACGACGAAAGCAAAAATTCCGTCCGAAATTCTAAATCAAATTTCTCCGCCGCAGATTTAGATATAAACTCGTACTCGGGCGCTACGCGAAATTCTACGCCGATACGGGTCGCAAGCGGCGTGGCATATCAAAGCCCCGTCACAAAAATAGGGGCTGTAAATCCCGTCGTAGATAAAAATTACCTGGCGGCGGCGCATCGAGGCTTTATTACGATAAGCTCGAGCTACGACGCACAAAATTTCACCCTTTATTGCGGCAAAAATTCCGACCGAAGCCAAAGCGAAAATTCTGCGCCTGCAATCCTTAATCAAATTCCAGGCGCTCTTATCAAGAGCAAAAATTTCTCTCCGAGCTTCGCCGCACCCAATCTAAAATCTGCGCTACGCAGCGATAAGAATTCTATCCAAAATCTCAGCGGGAATTCCGTTCAAAATTCTAATTCCGCAGCTCAAGCCACGCAGGATTTAAACTTTGCGACGACATATAAAAGTGTGATTCTCACGGCGCCGAGCGCAAAATCCGCTTCGCTTCCAAATTCCGTGCTGCCTCAAAATTTTACCTCCTCGCAAAACTCCGCCTCATCGCAAAATTTCGTCCTACCGCCAAACTCCGCGAGAGAGGGCTGCGAAACGCCACTCAGATACATTAAAATTTACGACCGCACTAGTTTTTTCGCTGCGGTAGCGGATCGCTACGTCACATCGATGGATTACCAACGATATGGCAACGGCGAATCGAAAGGACTTGCCGATAAACGGGGCATATCAAAAAACGGCACATCGGCGAATGGTCGCAGCGTAACGGCAGATTGTCACAGCACACCGGCGCACCAAAACAGCGCGATGAGAAATCAAAACACCGCGGCGACGGATTGGTGCGACGTATCGATAGATAAAAACGCTACGGTGGCGTATCGGCAATGTACGGCGGTGGGTTATTGCCACATGGCAGCGAATCAAAACACTTTAGCAGCGCCAAATTTAAATTTACAGCACGCTCGTGCTAAATCCGGGCGAGATTTGCGGGCACAAAAAGCGACTTTCCGGTTTGCCTGCATTGTGGTGCAAGAGTGAAAATTGCGCATATTTCGTCTCCGTTCGCAGCGCAAAGAACTATAAAGCGACCGAAAGGAAGTCTTAAAATGATACGAAAAGCCCCTGGGCAGCCAGAGAAAATGCTAGAAAGATGCGAAAAAATTCTAAAGCAGTGCGGAGAGAATCTAAAAGGATGCGAGGCCAAAGCGTATGAATGAAATTTACGTCCTAATCGCGCTATCGTTTTTGATCTTTGCTTCGCCCTTTTTGGCTAGCTTAGCTAGAATTCCGCTCTCGCCTATGGAGATCATGCTTGGCATCATAGCTGCAAATTTAGGGCTTTTGCCGCCAAGCGCGACCTTCGATCTAGCCGCGCAGATCGGCTTTTGCTACCTTATGTTTTTGGCGGGCTGCGAGGTGGATTTCCGCGCGCTGCTTGCGATGCCGCGTAAAATTCTGCGGCTGATCCTAATCTTTTTGGCGCTGCTTTATATCCTAAGCGCGCTTGCGGTTTGGATGTTTGAACTGCCGCAGATGCTTATCATCGCAGCGCCCCTGATGAGCGTCGGGCTGCTTTCGGCGCTGTATAAGGAGTACGGCAAGGATCAAGCGTGGCTCAATCTCGCGATGCCCGCGGGCGTGATCGGCGAGCTCATCAGCATCGCCGTCCTCACGGTGGGCGGCATCTACCTCAAAAACGGCTTCGGCGTAGAGATGGCGCTTCACATCGGCGCGCTTTTGGGCTTTTCAGCGGCAGCTCTAGCGGTTTTTAAAGGGCTTGAAATTTTATTTTGGTGGTTCCCCGCGCTAAAAACGGTCATCATGCCCAAATACGACAAAAACGAAAAGGACGTGCGATTTGCGATGGCACTGTTTTGCCTCATCTGCGCGGGGGTGATGCTTTTGGGGCTTGAGGTCGTCATCGGCGCCTTCATCGCAGGCACCTTTCTGCCGACCTTTTTCTCGCACAAGGACGACCTCATCGAAAAGCTATCATCGTTCGGCTTCGGCTTTTTGGTGCCGATATTTTTCATACACACCGGAGCCGTGATCAAGCTTGAGGCGCTCCTTATGCCCGGAGTAATGAGCTTTGCCGTAAGCCTAGCGGCGCTGATGTTTGGTATCAGGCTGCTTGCGAGCGCTACGTTTTTAAGCACCTTGGGGCGCAAAGGCGCGGCGCTTTTCACTCTATCGCTATCTATGCCTCTGACGCTAGTGATCGCTACGGCGACGCTCTTTTACTCCACCGCCGCGATCTCGCAAGAGATATACTTCGCGATGATCATCGCCTCGCTCATAGAGGCGCTCGCGTCGATGATTTTGATAAATTTTATTTACAAGAAATTTTAGGGCGGGAATTTTGAAATTATAGAATTTTGGAATTTTAGAATTTCAAAATTCCGCGAAATTCTAGAATTTTATGAAATTTGGTTTTATGCAGGATTAAGATGGAGTTAAATTTAAAGCCCTATTTTACGCCGCGATCGGTTAGGTCTTGTAGTTCCATGGTGTAGTTTATATCTGGTTTCCAAGCATCATAGTCTCTGTATGCTTCTAACATTTCTTTCAGTAAATTTAGAATATCTTGTAACTTTAAATTTGCAGTACAATTTGGCTTTAAATCTAAAAGCTTCCAAATTCTATGAAATTTGTTCTCGGTGGAATTTATATCAAAGCTATAATCAATAGTTAATTTCAATAGCTCGTTATCGCAATGCATGATCCAAATTGCTTTTGCAAGCAACGCTCTATCGTAATTCGGATCTGGAAAGCTATAAATTTTTAAAAGCCAGCAATCTAATTGCCTATCTATTGTAAAATTTAGATTTGGCAACTTTGCTCCATAATTATACTTACCATATAGCGCACTCAATCCATACTTCTCATCATCCTCTTTGGTGATGATTGCATTTTCAAACGCCATCTGCACTCCTTGGAATTTAAAATTTAGCGTGCAAACAGAAATTTCAAGTGCAAATTTTATGCGGATTTCCGCGACGCAGCCGAAAATGGCGAGTAAAGAAACGAATTCCAAACTCGCACGCTTAAAGATAGACCGGCGCGCTTGCCGCGACCGCTAACTCTGCTCGCCGCAGATATACTTGCTCTCTGGCCGCGGCAAAGCAAACGCGGCTAGAGAGCAAAGCTAGCGGCAAAAATTAATCTCAACCCATCCGCAAAATAGCAAACCGCGCGATTTACAGACAGGCTAGCAAAGCCGCAACGGCTAAGGATTTTACGCCTATCTAATTAGAACCGACCCGAAAGCCGACTTAAGCCTAGACGCTATGCGGGAGATATGCCGCGACACGGCGTCTAAGCTTCAAGCTACATTAGAACCGGAATTTTGGTCTTTTGTAGGAAGTATTTCGACGCGCCGCCTAGGAATATCTCTTTTATGCCGCTGTCTGAGTGCAAGCCCGCGACGATCAGGTCGAAATCGCCCGCGTCGGCATACTCTAGCAGCACCTGCCCCGGGATCTTGCCCTCGACGTTCAGTGCCTCGAAAACATCGATTTTAACGTCGTGCAGAGCCAGATAATCGCTTATGCGGCGCTTCGTTTCGGAAACGTCGTCTTGAAGGTAGTGATTTGCGGTAATGACGGTGATAGATTTGGCACGCTGCAAAAGCTCCAGCCAATTATCGAGCGCCCTTGCAGATGCCGCAGTGCCGGTAAGCGAAACTAAAATTTTATCCGCCTTAAACTCCTGCAGCTTGCGCGGTATGATGATACAAGGCTTGCCGCTTTTGGTGACCGCAGCCTCGAACGTGCCCGTGATAGAGCCTGTAGGCGGCACGGAGACCAGCACCAAATCACAATATTTGGAGTATTTCTCGACTAGCTCGGAGCGGATGCCCACCATATGCCTCAAAGCGGCGCTATTTGGGACGTGATCGTCGTCGTTTTGATCTAAGCCGAGCTTAGTGCATTCGGCGTCGAAGATAGCTTTGATCACCTCGCGCTCGGCCTGCATCTCGTCTCCTGCAGATTTTAAAAACTCCTCCATCAACACACCGCCTTTTAGCGTCATACGGACGTTGTAGATCATCTTAGGATCGAGCTGGCACGCCATTATGTTGATGTGCGTGCCGAAAAATTTATTTACGAGCAGCGCTCCGTGTATGCGCTCTGCCAGCTCCTCGCCGCCGCCGATAGGGAAAAAAATCTTTTTAAGCTGCATCTCATACTCCTATTAAAATTTTAAGCCAGTTCCAGTGAAATTTTAGAGCCTTTCTGATCGGTCACGCGCACTCGCACCACATCGCCCGCCTTGTAAGGCGTCGTGATAAATTTGGCGCGCAGCAATCCGTCCACGCCGTCTCGTAGCGAGATGAAAGTGCCGAAATCCAGCACGCTTTGCACCACACCGTCAAACTCCTCGCCGATCTGAAATTTTATCTCTTTGCGTTCACCGCGCGGCTTGCGAAAATCGCGAGAATTTGAAACTATCGATAAAATTTTCTCTTTCGCGCCCGATACGCCGCTAGCTTTGGCGCCTTGGATCTTGACCTCGCCCTTTTCGCGATCCAGATCGATATTTACGCCGAAGCTTTCGGTGATCTCTTTGATGACCTTGCCGCCTTGGCCGATAATGTCGGGGATTTTGCTTGCCTCGACGCTAAAAATTTCAAGCTTCGGAAGCACATCTTCATTTATGACGATCGCTGCGTCCGCCTGCTCCATCAAGCCCAAAATATGCGCGCGAGCCTGCTTTGCCTGCGCGAGAGCTTCTTTTAAAACCTCTAGGCTGATGCCGCCGAGTTTGATATCCATCTGAAGCGCGGTGATGCCCTCATAGGTACCCGCGACCTTAAAATCCATATCGCCGTCGTGATCCTCAAGCCCCATTATGTCGGTTAGTACCGCGTGTTTTTCGCCCTCAAAAATTAAGCCCATCGCGACGCCCGCAACGAGCTTTAGCGTAGGCACGCCCGCTGCGCGCAACGAAAGTGCGCCGCCGCAGACCGAAGCCATTGAGCTTGAGCCGTTGCTCTCTAAAATTTCGCTCACCACGCGGATAGACTGCGGCGAGTTTAGATCGATACTCGGATACAGCGCTCTTTTGGCTAAATTTCCATGTCCGAGCTCGCGTCTGCCCGGGCTTCTGAGCGGGCTTGCTTCGCCGACGCAAAAGCCCGGGAAGTTGTAGTTAAACATAAATCGCTCGCTGATCGGCTCAAGCTGCGTTAGGCTGTCGCTTAGCTGCGCGTCGCTATCGCCGCCTAGCGTAGTGACGACTAAAGCCTGCGTCTGTCCGCGCGTAAATAGGCAGCTTCCGTGCGCGCACGGTAGGATATTGGTCTCGATACTGATCGGGCGCACCTCATCAAGCGCGCGTCCGTCAGCTCTGCAATGATCCTCGATGATCTGCGTGCGGATGATGCCGCGCTTATACTTGCCGATGACGCTGGAAATCACCTCTTTGCTCCATTCGTTTTGCGCCGCGGCCTCGGTCGCTAAAATTTGATCTACGATTTTGTTTAGCTCGGTAGCGCGCTCGCTCTTTGCCATCTGATTGATCGCCGCTTTAACGGCGTCTTTGTAGTTTGCGTCGATAAAATCCGCGATATCCTCATCCTCGATTTCAGGCTTGTACTCCAAGCTCGCATCGGGCTTTTTAATCGGCAAAAAAGCCTCTTCGTAAGCGTTTGAACCCGCACTTATCGCCTTTGCGGCAAAATCAATCGCATCTACCATCAGATCTTCGCTAAATTCATTCATCTGCTGCGCGCCGCCATTAATCTGTGGCAAAGAGCGCATCTCGATCATCAAAAGCTCATCACCAACGCCCGCTACGTAAAGATCGAGCGCGCTAGCTTTAAGCGCGGAGTTGCTCGGATTTAGGATGAAATTTCCATTTTGATAGCCGATTCGGACGCCGCAAACGGGCGCTTTAATCGGGATGTCGCTAAGATATAGTGCCGCAGACGCCGCATTAAGAGCGACGACTTGCAGATCGACCTCCGGATCTGCCGATAGCACGTAAACTACGATCTGCGTCGGATATGTATAGCCCTTTGGAAAGAGCGGGCGCAGCGAGCGGTCTATGATGCGGCTGGTAAGCGTCTCAAAATCGCCCGGCTTGGTCTCGCGCTTGATGTAGCCTCCGGGGATTCTGCCCGCTGCGTACATCTTTTCGATATATTGCACGGTAAGGGGCAAAAAGTCCTCCTGCACCTGCGTCTCTTCGCGCGCTACGGTAGCCAGCACGACGGTATTTTTCACGCGCAAAAGCGCCGCGCCCGCGGCTTGTTTCGCAACTTTGTCGATATCGAAAATTTCGGTATTGCCATTTACTTCAATTTTACACTGCATTAATTTTCTCCTTGTTTTTGTTAGTCTCGTGAAACGGCAGATAAAGCGGGCATTTGTTTAAAATTTGCATTATCTCCTCCGCGCTTGAGAGCGTTTTTTCTTTGTAATAAAAATCCACGTTCACAAAATCTCTGATCTTATGAACAGCATAAATTCCATCTACTAGCATGGCGATCTCGTCTGCATTATCGCTGCCGATAACAGGCGTAGCGTAAAAGATCGCTTTGGCGTTTAAGCTTACGAGCGTCTTTATGCAAGTAAGCGCGGTCAGCCCGCTCTCACACCCCTCATCTACCAAGATGACGTTTTTTTTCTCTAAATTTCCCAAAAGCTCACCCTTGCGAAATTTATACATGTTTTTTAAAATTTTCTCCTCATAAAGTCTATTCGCCTGCCCATAAACGTAATCCAGGCTGATGCCGAAGCTTCGCACGAGCTCATCTACCATCACGATCTCTTGGGTTTCGCTTACGCACGCGATCGCGCATTCAGGATTATTTGGCGCCAAAACAGGCTCTGTGAATAAAAACTCATAAGCAAGCCCTAGTTTTAGAGCAAGATGATTTGCGATAGGAAGCGACTCCAGGGATTGAGCGATTATCAGAAAATTTTCGTTTTTGATCACGGTAGCGGGTAAAATTTCTGCGAGTTTCATCGCGGCGTCGATTTGGTTTTTAAACATCAGCTCAGCTCTAGGCGTCATTATTTTTCGCTTCCGTATTCGCTATCGACTGAAAAATCATACCCTACTCCGCCGAACGGATAGAAATTTACGAGAAAGTAAATTCCGCGCTCCTTGCTTGCTTTGCTATAACCAGTCGTACTGGTATTTTTAGGCTCGATATCCTCTTGATACACAAAAGAGTAATTCCAACACTTGCGCGTATGAGAAAGCCCCACGCGCCACATTTTAGAATAAGATCGCTCCAAGTCGTAATCCCAACGCCCAAAAATTTTATTATTCCTAGGCAAATTTACCGAAGCGTTTACGATGCCGTAGTTATCTTTCGTATAGCGTTTAGGCTCCATGCTTAGCTTTTCGTATTCGTAAGCGTGGCTGAGTCCAAAGCTAAAGTCGTCGTTGGAGTAGTTGGCGTAGGTATAGACCTTATCGAAGCTTTTATATTTATGCGAGTAGGTAAAGCGGTTTCCGATATTTAATCCATTTGCAAAATACGCATCGATGCGGTGTTCTAAATCGTCAAACTCATGATCGTCGAAGTCATATCGCTGCTTGACGCTATGGCGTAAAAATTTACGTCCGTCTTCATTATAAAAAAACTGCGTCATACTTAAAGCTGCATTTTCGTGGGTGTATTCGTCACTAAGCTCGCTTAAGAAGTTATCCTCCCAATAAAGCGAGTCTTGCAAGTTACCCAGCCGCGAGCGATCTACTGCGCCGCGAGCAAGGTCGTATTTATACTGATGATACTTTAAAATTCTATCCTCTATATCGCCTTGCTGCCAGCTTGGAATTCTAAAATCCGCCCTCCAGCTCATAGTGTGATACAAGCTATCGTAAGCCCTGGCTACGTCGGTGTAGAGTGAAAGCTCGGTGTATTGATTAGCATAGAAAGTGCTTTTATCCTCGCCAAGATCTCCGTTTGCATAGTAAAATTTATCGTGCCAATCGATATTAGTCATATACACTCGCTCGGTAAAGGCGAAATTTAAATAATCCGCCAGTAGTGGCGTGCTTATACTAATCGGCACGTCAAACTCGTATTGGCGAGCAGTCGCACCCTCCCATCTAGTATAATTACGCGCCTTCGCATCAAGCGAATAGATCAAATTTGGCAGTCCCAAATCATTGCTAAATTTATGATATTGCAGCGTCGGAAGCTCTTGGACGGTATCTTCGTTGCGGAAGGTATTATCGGCGTTTAGCTTGCTTGTATCGATATAGTAGCGTCCGTAAGCGCCAAAATAGTGCTCGTCTGAGGTCAAATAATAATTCAGCCGTGAAGTTACGAGCGAATTATCCGCATCGTCGCCAAGACCTCCCTTTTGTTTGAGATCGTAATATTCCAGATCGTTTAACTGCGTAAAGTCGATCCATAAATTTTCGCGCAGATCGCCATCTAGCAAATAGGTCGCTAGCTTGCTACGATCGTATTGCACTTCAAAGCCGTGATGGCGCTCGTTTTTGTATTCGAGGCGCTTTTGCGCTCGCGAGAAGTTATCGAAAACTCCGCCTCTAATCTCGCCGTAAGAATACGGCGACTCCGTAAATCGAAATGTTCCGTATACGCCAAAGCCCCTGCGCGTGCGCACCTGCGGATCGAGCTGAAAATCCCAGCTATCGTAAGGCGCGAAATAGATCGGCTGCTTATAGTAAATCCCCTCCTTGCTGATGTAGCCGGCCTCTGGAGGCAGTAGGCCCGTGCGGCGCGTGCGATCAGTCGGGAAGCCGAAATACGGCAGATAGAGCACCGGCACGTCGCCCACGTAAAATCTAGGATTGAAAAGATGGAGGAATTTGCTCTCTTTATTTAGCATGCCGCTGCTAAATTTGATGCGCCAATCAGGATCGGTGACATTGCAGCTAGATACGCTGGAGCCCTCCACGCGGTAATATTCGCTATCGCTGCAGCTGGCGTCGTTTTGCATCCAAAGCTCGGAGTCCTTGTCCATCATAAAATTTACGTCGGCTTGCTGCTTATCGTTTTTCAGATCGATTTTGACATGCTGCGCACGCGTGGTCTCGCTGCTACCGCGCATCGCATTGACGTTGCCGAAAAGCTCGATGATGCCGTTTTGCTCGTCGTATGTAGCGCGATCGGCGGTGATAAAGTAGTCCTGCGAATACACCGTTACGTTGCCGCTCGCTTCCGTCAAAAAGCCGTTTTTCTCGACATTATCTGCTATAAGCTCGACGTCTTGGACCTTTGCGCTCGCACTACTTGCTAAAAGAGCGCTAAAACTAAGCGCTAGAATTTTAAATTTTTTACTCTTTTTCAATCTCTACCACCAATGTTTTCGCCGCCATATCATGCAGGCTCTGACGCGAGTTCGTAAAAAGCGCCACCAAAAATCCCATATAAAAGATCATCTCGCTTATCAACCTAACCGCCGCGCGGATCGCTGCAGTAGCGATATCTATAGAGCTGCCGTCAGCGCGGACGCAATAAATTTTAACCGCAAGCTTGCCTAGCGTCGCGCCGTATAGATAGACAAAAATCGCCTGATATAAAAATTTTATTATCGCGTAATGCAAAATGAATTTCGACGCGATCTTTTGTACCTCAAGATTGCTTCCGCTCTGCGCCGCTGCGACAAGCTCTGGCTCGTCGATAGCAAATAGCACGACCACAAAAAGCGTTACGTTCACCGCTTCGTCGATACTAAACGCGATTACGCGCTTGCTAAGCGGAGCGACGATCAAATTTTATCTCTTAAGGCTTGGTGCGCGATATCGCGCCTATACTGCGCGCCGCTAAATTTTATATTTTCGCACAGCGCGTAAGCCGCATCGCGCGCCTGCTTTAGGCTCTGCGCGACGCCCACGCTTACCAAAACGCGCCCGCCGCTAGCGTAAATCTGCCCCTCCCGCTCGCTCACGCCTGCGTAGCAGATATGCGCGCTCGTAGGAATTTCGCCCGTCTTGATCGGCTCAGGCTGCGAAGAGCCGTAAGGATAGCGCTCGCTAGCCATCACGACACCCACCGCAAATCGCTCTTTTAAGCTTATGCTACTTAGCTTGCCTACGGCGGCGTTGTATAAAATTTCGCTCAAATTTCCGTCAATTAGCGGCATCAAAACCTCGCACTCCGGATCGCCGAAGCGGACGTTGTACTCCAGCACGTAAGGCTCGTCGCCCACGATCATAAGCCCCACGAACAGCACGCCGCAAAAGGGCGCGCCCTGCTGCCTCATCCCTTTTAGCGTAGGTGCTACGATCTCGCTTTCTACTCTTTTTATCAGCGTGGCATCCGCTAGCGGGCTTGGCGCATAAGCTCCCATGCCGCCGGTGTTCGGACCAAGATCGCCGTCAAGCAATTTTTTATGATCCTGCGCTACGGGCAGACTTACGAAATTCTCCCCGCCGCAGATCGCAAAAAAGCTCAGCTCGTAACCATCTAAAAACTCCTCCACGACGACGCGCTTGCCCGCTTCGCCGAAGCTTTCGCCGCTTAGCATATCCGCAGCGGCTTTTTTAGCTTCATCTTTGGAATTTGCGATTATGACGCCTTTGCCCGCGCACAGACCGTCCGCTTTGACCACGACTCGACCGTTTAGAGTATCGATAAATTTTGAAATTTCGGATAGATCGTCGCTGCTTAGAAATTTT
This sequence comes from uncultured Campylobacter sp., assembly GCF_963518785.1. Lineage (NCBI taxonomy): Bacteria > Pseudomonadati > Campylobacterota > Epsilonproteobacteria > Campylobacterales > Campylobacteraceae > Campylobacter > uncultured Campylobacter sp. The sequence goes on along the minus strand of NZ_CAUQKJ010000003.1, from coordinate 202,785 downwards.
GCAGTTTTGATATGATTTCGCGCCAGAAAGTCCTTCATATAGGCTTTAGAGCCCTCAAGCTTCGCCGCAGCAGCGCTGGGACCGAATATCGCGAGGCCTCGCGTTTTGAAAATATCCACGATACCTTTTGTAAGAGGCTCTTCGGCGCCCACGACGGTAAGGGCTACGTCGTTGTTTTTGGCAAAGAGCGCGAGTTCATTAAAATCTTTTAAATCTAAATTTTTACCGAGCGCCTTTGTAGCACCGTTTCCCGGAGCGAAATACAGATTTAAAACGTTTTTATCCTCGCGAAGTCTTAGCCCGATCGCGTATTCTCTACCGCCGCCGCCGATTATTAGGATATTCAATGAAGCCTCCGTAACGTAAAAAACCCAAGTGAGCGTTGCGTAAAAAGAATCGGCTCAAACAAAGCCAATCTTGCAACTAGGAAAAATCTCTAGGTCGCAACCCGTAACTTTAAAAAAGCTCGAGCCGAGCCGCGTCACACGGACCTCTCACGTCGTCGCTTATACAAATATGTTGAACCCTCATATAAAACGCTCTCGCTTCACTCAGGCTTGGGCAAAATTATAGTCAAAATTTGCTTAAACTATGGCAAAAGCGCCAGATCGACGCAGGATTTTATCGACCTTCTTTCGCAGATTATCGGCTCGCAAAACTCGCTCAAAACGCTCGCCGTCGTCCTGCCGATACAGATCGCCTTGTAGCCCCCGTCCCAGCCGAAATTTGCGGTAAAGCCGTGGACGTTTTTAGGAGAGGTAAAAATCAGCGTGCTGCCTTGCGGCGGCTTTGCGGCGGCAGGCAGGCTAAGGACGCAATTTTCATAGGCGATCACGCTTTGCAGCCGCACGCCGGCGCTAGACAGGATCTGCTCTAGCTTCGATACCGTCTGCCTCGCGCGCAGATACAGCGCGTCTCTGCCCCTTAGAAGCGGCGCGATCTCGGCGGCAAACTCATTTCCGTGCCCGTGCCGCGCCGTATAAATATCACGAAATCCAAACTCGCGCGCAGCCGCCGCACACGGCTCGCCGATAGCGTAAACGGGCGTATCTAAATCAAGTGAAATTTCATTAAATTTTATCGCCGCCACCGCATTTTTGGAGGTAAAAATTAGCGCGCCCGTCTGCGCAGGCAGGCTAAATTTGAGAAATTTTATCTCACAGACCGCAAGCTGCCTCACCTGCGGATGATCAAATCTCGTATTAGACACCAAATATATCAAAACGCCCTCCATGTTTAAATTTGCTTGAGCCTCGCCCCGCCTTCACGACGCGCAGAAACAAAGAAAATGCCGCTTCATTTGCTTCGACTAAATTCCGTTCGCGCCCTATCGATTACGTGCACGCCGCTTAACGCCCAAATTTGCTCTGATTGAACTTCGCTCCGAGCCGCCTTCGGCGCCGATTAAAACCTGCTGCGAGGCCCGCTCGCGCTTTTCAGCCGCACTTAAGCAGCTTGGCAGCGGCGCGCTTTTTTAAAATTCTATCTCACGCCTAAATTTGTAACCAAGCACTCTACTTTGCGCCGGCTCGGTCTTTTAAATTTAACTTTATAACCTCAGGCGCCTGCTCTAAAGCCAGCTTAGGGCGCGCTGCCGTTTTTAAATTTACGCAGCAATTACCCGCGGCGGGTGTTTAAAACACTACCGCCTAGCCCGCTCCGCACACAGCAGACGTATTACATAGCTCGCCAAATTTTAAAATTTAAAGCTGCGGCTACGAAATTTTAAAACCGCAACTATGAAATTTTAAAATTTCGCCGTACTTAGCTCCTTAAATTTAGCCTTTCAGCCACTCGTTTAAAATTTCAATCTGCGCCGCCACGCTCTCATTCGCCGTGCCGCCTTGCGACTTGCGCGCCTCCTTAGAAGCGTTTAGATCAAGAAATTTAACCGCGCCTGCGTCCAAGCCTTCATCCACGCTAGCAAGCTGCTGCGCGTTTAGTTCGCTCAAATCTAGGCCCAAATTTTCCGCATACGCCACGGCCTTACCCGTGATGAAGTGCGCCCGGCGAAAGGGCACGTTTTTCTCCCGCACGAGATAATCAGCCAGATCGGTCGCCGTGAGATGCCCGCGGCGCGTCATCGCTAGCATATTTTGCTCGTTAAATTTAGCCGTTTTTAGCATCTGTTTTAAAATTTCAAGGCTCGTAAGCGCGGTGGCGACGCTATCGAAAACGCCCTCCTTGTCCTCCTGCATGTCCTTGTTGTATGCTAGCGGCAAGCCCTTCATAACCGTTAGAAGCGCGACGAGATTGCCGTTTACTCGCCCCGTTTTGCCGCGGATGAGCTCGGCGACGTCGGGGTTTTTCTTCTGCGGCATGATCGAGCTGCCCGTGCTGTACGCGTCGCTGATCGCCACAAAGCCGAACTCCTGCGAGCTCCACAAGATGAGCTCCTCGCACAGGCGCGACGCATGCGTCATCAGCACGCTTACGTTAAACAAAATCTCAAGCGCGAAATCGCGGTCGCTGACGCTATCCATCGCGTTTGGCGTCACTCCGGCAAAGCCTAGCTGCTGCGCGACCGACTCGCGGTTTATAGGATGCGGCGTACCCGCAAGCGCAGCCGAGCCTAGCGGACAGAGGTTGTTTCGCTCGCGCGAGCTGGCAAAGCGCTCGTAGTCGCGGCGAAACATAAACGCGTAAGCTAGCAAATGATAGGCAAGGCTCACGGGCTGGGCGTGCTGGAGGTGCGTGTAGCCGGGCATCAGTGTGTTCATGTGCTCGCTAGCTATATCTCGTAGCGCGGCGACTAGCTCGCGAGTTTTTTCGGCTATAGCAGCGCCGCTTTTAAGCACGTAGAGACGAAAATCAAGCGCGACCTGATCGTTTCTGCTGCGCGCCGTGTGCAGCCTGCCGCCAAGATCGCTTCCGATGAGCTCGCTTAGGCGCTTTTCGACCGCCATGTGTATGTCCTCGTCGGCGGTTTTAAACTCAAATTTACCGCTTTTTATCTCTTCAAACACGGCGTCAAGCCCCGCGACGATCTTTTCGCTCTCCTCAGGCTTTAAGATCCCGCAGGCTCCCAGCATCCGAGCGTGCGCCTTGCTGCCTGCGATATCCTCCTGCCAAAGCGCCCTATCAAAGCCGATCGAGGCGTTAAACTCCTCCAAAAGCGCCGAACTCGCCTCGCTAAAGCGCCCTTCCCACATTTTTTTCACGCTCGCTCCTTCGTTTAAATTTTCGGTGATTTTATAAAATTTTAAATCTCGCCGCACAAGATTTGCGGGCGAGAAAAAAGGCTAAAGCGCGGTAAATTCCTAAAAACGCGCTTGCCGCTTCGCGCACTAGACTTTGGAATTTATTGCGCCTCAAGCTTAGCGCTTCAAAAGCGCTTGCCAGCTTATTCAATCCACTTTACTACGTCATCCATGCTGCGGCGGATCTTTTGAGGCTGCGGATTTACGCGGTAGCCGAAAGGCACGAGTAGCGCCACGCGGCGCTCATTCCAATCGATGCCTAAAATTTCATTTAGCGCTGCGCGATCAAAGCCCTCCATCGGGCAGCTGTCGATGCCGCGGCTTGCGGCCTCGTTCATCATCGCAAGTGCTGCGAACATGCACTGCGCGTGCGACCAATTAAATAGCTCCTCATCGTCGTTGTGAAAATAACCGCTTAAAAAATCTTGATAAAATTTATGCCTGTCTCCGATATATTTAGGCGCTTCATCTTTTTTACGCGTAATCATTCGCTCGATATAATCACTTCCTAGCTTTATGTCCTTGATCTTTGCTAAAATCACGACCAAATGTGAGCAAGAGGTGATCTGCGGCTGATTCCACGATTTTTCGCGGATCTGCTCGCGCAACGCCTTGTTTTGCACAACCAAAAAGTCCCATTGCTCTAGCCCCGTAGAACTAGGTGCTAGGATGCCTGCTTGCAAAATGGCGTCGAAATCGGCTTTGCTTACCTTTTTGTTCTCGTCAAAAATTTTGCACGCGTGGCGAAATTTCATAATCTCTAAATGTGTCATAGTCTCTCCTTAATTAGAATTTTTGTAAATCAAATACCCGCCATCTTTGCGTCTGATGCTGAGGTTGCCCTCGCGCGAGCGCACGCCGATGCGGTAGTAGCCGTCCTCTTTAGTGACATTAATGTCGCTAAAGCCGCCGATATTTACAGCAAAGCTCGCGCCGCTAAGCGGGATATCTTGCCGCCAAAACTCCGCTTCAAGCGTGCCCGAAGCGTTTGCGTCAGAGCTTTTGAAATCGTCTGCGGTAATGAGCTGCACGCTGTCTTTGCGGATGACGAATTTTAGTCCATCGTCAAATTTAAGCGTCTCTAGCGGTAGCTCCAGGCGCGGCGCGAAGCTAGGCGTGATGCCACTTTGCGAGGCCTGCTTTTGTAAATTTGGATCAGTCGAAGTAACCGAGACGTCCAGTGCCCTATGTAGCGCGGGTTTGGCGCTAGCGCTTAGCACAAAGTCATCGTGCCAATCAATCGAGCGATTGACATCAACGATCTTTTCATGCAGGACCCCGTCGTCGTCCCTATATCGCACGATCAGGCTTTCGATCGTAAGAGCGTCGGAGGGAAGCGCAAAGGTTTGCTGCGTAAAATTTTTAGGCGCAGGAGTATTTTGCGGCGCGGCGGCGGAGCTTTGCGCCGGATTGGAATTTTGCGAAGCAGATTGCGCGTTTTGTTGCGCAGTGGAGTTTTGCACCGTAGAATTTTGAGCTGTAGAATTCTGTGCCGCTTTAAAATTTTGCGCTATCGTAGAATTTGGCTCGCTTACTTCTGGCGCGATCGGTAACTCATCAGGAGGCGGAAGCGTCGTAGCTGAATGCTGCGCAGAAGAGTTCAGTTCCGTTTTCATGGCTTGCGAAGGAGCACCGATGCCCGCTTTGGGCACAGAAGCCTTTTTTTCGGTCTGCGAGAGCTGTGCGCTCACGGCTTTTTTGGCGACGCTTGCTTTGACGCTAGAATTTGCTTCTGCGGCGCTTTTTTGCATTGCTGCGGTAGGGCTTTTAGATGTTTCAGGTCTCATTATAGCTTGCTTTTTAGCGTTTGGGCTTTGCGCACCTGTTTTTGGCTCTTTAATCGCCAAATCGGTAGAATTTTGCTCTTTTACCGCGGCGATGCTAGGTTTCGTAGCGTTTGAATTTGCGCCATTTAAATTCTCTGCGTTTAAAAAAGCGCAAAGACCTAAAATTAGTAAAGAAATTTTTCTCATTTTTTAAGGTCCGGATCGAGCGAGCGACGCTCTAAATAAAGCTTTTGCAGTTCGGCGTTTTCCTCTTTTAGCCGCTCGACGTCGGTGAATAAAAACGCCTTTTCTTTTTGCAGCTGGCGCAGCACTTCAAACGATCGTTTGCCAAACAGCACGTCGCCTACGAAGATGCCCGCAAAAACGACGCAGACAATCAGCGCAAGAGTTGCAAAAATCTGCTTAAGCGGCGAAAACGGATTGATAAAATTCAGCCGTTCTTTTAAATTTTTACGCTTCTTTGAAGTTTTTTTAGCGGCAGGATCTGCGTTCTGCGGTATAAAAGAAAATCCTTGCGCAGTAGGATTTATGTCTTGTGCCGCAAAGCCCGTGCCATTAAAGCCGTGCTCTACGCTCTGAGCCGCAAAACCCGCGTCGTTTGGAAAGCAGTTTTCTTTCGCGTATAATTCTGCACTCTTTAAATCGCCGCCCACAATAAATTCCGCGCTGTAAAAGCCCGCGTCTGCTTGCGCGCTGCTTTCGTAGTTTCCGCTTGCAGCAGAGCTTTTGCCGCTTAAATTAGAACTGCTGCTTGTGGCATTAGATGCAGAGCCTGCTTCATCTATACTACGCGAAGCTCCACTGCGATTTTTGCGGAAGCCAGCCCCTACCGCGCTAAAACCTCCGCTAAAATCTTCATCGCTATAAAATTCATCATCGTCAAAAAAATTGTCCTCGTCAAAGTCTGCGTCTAAATATCTGCCTTGCGTGTCCGTATAATCCGCTCCGTCCGTATAGGGGCGCTGCGCGCCGCCTTTTAAGCCCCGCTTGGACTTTTTTTTAAAAAACATTTTAAATTAGGTTTCCCAAAAACTCGTCCGTCTCGCGCTCGATCTCGAGCAGGCGGTTGTATTTGGCGTTGCGTTCGCTTCTTGAGGTCGCGCCCGTTTTGATTTGGCCCGTATTCATCGCGACGGCAAAGTCCGCGATAAAGCTATCCTCGCTCTCGCCGCTTCTGTGGCTCATCACGCAGCGGTAGCCTTTGCGCTGCGCTAGGCGGATCGTTTGCATGGTTTGGCTGACGGTGCCGATTTGATTTGGTTTTATTAAAATCGCGTTGCCTACGCCCTTGGCGATGCCTTCGCGCAAAATTTTCTCGTTCGTTACAAATAGATCGTCACCCACAAGCTGCACTTTAGAGCCCAGCTTGCTCGTTAGCTTCGCCCAGCCCGCCCAGTCGTCTTCGCTCAGGCCGTCTTCGATCGAAAATATCGGGTACCTCTCGCAAAGCTGCGCATATCGCTCTATCAGCTCTTCGCTGCTAAATTCCTTGCCTTCTAGCTTATATTTGCCATTTTCGTACAGCTCGCTAGCCGCGACGTCAAGGGCTAGCTTGATCTGCTCGCCTGCTTTATAGCCCGCTTTTTCGATAGCTTGCATGATTAGTTTGATCGGCTCTTCGTTGTCGTTTAAATTTGGCGCAAATCCGCCCTCGTCGCCCACCGCCGTGCTGTGACCCGCCGCGTTTAGTAGGCCTTTTAGCGTGTGGTAAATTTCGCTCGCCGCTCGCAGCGCGTCGCTAAATTTATCAAAACCAAACGGCATAATCATAAATTCTTGAAAATCCACGCTGTTGTTCGCGTGCGCGCCGCCGTTGATGATATTAAACATCGGCACGGGTAGCACGCTGGCATTCGCGCCGCCCAGGTAGCGATACAAAGGTACGTCAAGGCTTTTGGCTGCCGCGCGCGCTACCGCCATAGATACGCCAAGCACCGCATTTGCGCCCAAATTCGAGTAGTTATCGGTGCCGTCAAGATCCCTCATCTCGTCATCAAGCGCCTTTTGACCAAAAGCATCAAGCCCGATCACGGCTTCGGCGATCTGCGAATTTACGTTTTCTACCGCCTTTAGCACGCCCTTGCCGCAGTATCTTTCGTCTTTGTCGCGAAGCTCCAGCGCCTCGCGTTTGCCCGTGCTTGCGCCGCTTGGGACTATCGCGCTTGCCACGGTGCCGTCGCTTAGAGCCACGGTCGCCTTCACAGTCGGGTTGCCGCGGCTGTCAAGTACCTCTATCGCATAAACATCTTCGATATAAATCATCATTCATCTCCACTTTGTAAATTTTCTTCATCGTCCGCGTCTGCGCTGAAATTTACACTGCCCATCTGCTCGCGGATCTTTGCAGTGATCTCTTCGGCGATGGCAGGGTTATTCTCTAGATAAATTTTAGCGTTTTCGCGCCCTTGACCTAGCTTAGTGTCGCCGTAGCTGAACCATGCGCCGCTTTTATCAACGATGTCGAGCTTGACGCCGTAATCGATCAGCTCGCCCACCTTGCTGATGCCCTTGCCGAACATTATGTCAAATTCCGCGATCTTAAACGGCGGCGCCACTTTGTTTTTCACGACTTTGACCTTGGCGCGGTTGCCGATGCTCTCTTCGTTTTGTTTCAAAGTAGCGATCTTGCGTATGTCGATGCGCACCGAAGCGTAAAATTTAAGCGCATTGCCACCAGTCGTCGTCTCGGGCGTGCCGTAGCCCATCGCGCCGATCTTCATACGGATTTGGTTGATAAAGATCACTGTCGTATTCATCTTATGCACGACGCCGGCGAGCTTGCGCAGCGCTTGGCTCATAAGTCGCGCCTGAAGCCCCACATGCTGATCGCCCATGTCGCCCTCGATCTCGTTTTTCGGCGTGAGCGCGGCGACGCTATCTACGACGATAAGATCGATCGCGCCGCTTTTTGCTAGGGTTTCTACGATATCAAGCGCCTGCTCGCCGAAGTCGGGCTGGCTGACGTAGAGATTGTCGGTATCGACGCCTAAATTTGAAGCGTATTTGACATCCAGCGCGTGCTCGGCATCCACGAATGCGCAAATTCCGCCCGCTTTTTGACACTCGGCGATGATGTGAAGCGTAAGCGTCGTCTTTCCCGAGCTCTCCGGTCCGTAAATCTCGATAATACGCCCCTTCGGCACGCCACCGATGCCAAGCGCGATGTCAAGCCCCACAGAGCCCGTAGAGATGGCATCTATCGGCTCGACCTGCTTGTCGCCCAGCCGCACGAGCGTGCCCTTGCCGAAAGCTTTGTCGATCGATTTTAGTGCCGCATCCAGCGTCTTTTTCTTTCCCTCGTCCATGTTTTTCCTTAAAAATAAATTCATTTAATTTTACCAAATTTGAAATGAATTTTTGATTATTCGCTCAAATTCGGCGCAGCATCGGAATTTTAAATTTTTCAAAGCGCAAAAAGTTCTGCAGGGCGAGCAGAGAGCATTGAATTTAGCCTTTTAAACGGGCTTAATTTTTCATGTTTTTTTAGAAATTCCGCATTTTTATGAGGGCTGTAGCAAAATTTCACTATAATTTCGCAACATTTTGGAATCAAGCTGCGCGCAGTGCGCGAAATTTAAAGCGGAGCAAAAAGGATAAAATTTGAAGATTTTTAAGCATATAAACGTCGCTCACTCGCCCGACGCCGACGATATTTTTATGTATAAGGCGATTGATTTTGGCTGGGTTAGCTCCAAAAATCTAAAATTTAGCGCCACCGCGCTTGACATCCAGACGCTAAACGACGAAGCGCTAAAGGGCACTTATGAAGCCACGGCGATTAGCTTCGCGCTATATCCGCTCATCTGCGAGGAGTACGCGCTTTTGCGCACGGCGGTGAGTTTCGGCGAGGGTTACGGTCCAAAGCTCGTCAAGAAAAAGGGCGCGGTTTTAAAGCGAAATTTCAAAGTCGCGCTAAGCGGCAAACACACGACAAATGCCCTGCTTTTTCGTATGGCATACCCGCAGGCGCGCATAGTTTATAAAAATTTTCTCGAGATCGAAGGCGCGGTCTTAAGCGGCGAGGTGGATGCGGGCGTGCTGATACACGAGAGTATTTTGGACTTTTCGGACGAGCTTTGCGTGGAGCGCGAGATCTGGGACATCTGGAGCGAGCTGGCTGGCGAAAATCTGCCGCTGCCGCTAGGCGGTATGGCAGTTCGCCGCAGCCTGCCGATAACGGACGCCACCGAGTGCGAGCGCGTGCTAACCGAGGGCGTACGCATCGCCACCGCGCATAAGCCGCTTTTGTCGCATATGCTCCTCGAGCGAAATCTCATCCGCGTGGACGACGCAAAGCTAGAAAAATATCTGAGCCTTTATGCTAACGAGGCCTCGATCGAGCTTTCGGGGTCGCAGATAAGGGCGGTAGATAGGCTGTTTGAACTTGGCTACGAGCGCGGATTTTACCCTACGCCGCTTAGCGCGCAGGAGAATTTTATCCCGCGCGAATATAACGAGGTCCGTTTTGCGGACTGCGGCGGGCAAAACCCGATATAAAACCGGACGAGGTTAAAATTTAGCTGAAATTTGAGCCTTGCTTCGGCTAAATTTTACTCGAAATGAAATCGCGTTTTGGCTAAATTTCTCGATATTAAGCGGGTTTGAGCTTTGACTAAATTCTGCTTCGGCGCAAAAGTGGGCGCGCAGAGTAGAATTTTATCACGCTCTTGCCATTGCAGTGCTGCGCCGTAGTTTTTGAAATTTAGCCGCGGAGTGCAATGTAGATTTAAAATTTGCGCGCAAATTTAATGCCGAGTTTGCCGCGGATCGCCGCGCCAAGTTCGTTAATCGACCGCACTTTGGCGCTTGTCGCCGCGTAATGTGCCGCCTTAATTTACGGCTACGCGGCGATGAAATTTTACACGAAGCGCTACATTGTGCGGCTGTATTTTGTGCCGCAGAGTGCGAGCTGTGCGTGCGACGTAGCGCGCTGCTGAAAACGTATCGCAAGCGAGCTAAATTTAATCGCAGCAGTAGCGTTAAATTTTGAAACAGCGTTCGCGTTTCGCACCGTGCGGCGCGGCGGTATCGCTAAATTTTAAAACGGCGAGCGGCTAGCGCGAAATTTAGAAATGAAATTTAAAAGGCAAAAATTTGAAAACAAAGCAGATAGATTTTAGCAAATACACCTCCGTGCGCATCGGCGGGAGCTTTGCGGTGCAAATTTTAAAGGACGAGGCCGATTTTGCGGAGTTTGAGAGTATCCGCGAGCGCGCGATCATCGGCGGTGGCAATAATCTGCTCATCTCGCCCGCGCCGCCGCACCTTGCGATGCTAAGCGAGGAGTTCGATCGCATAAGCTTAAGCGGTGATGTCCTTAGCATCGGAGCTGCGACGAAGTCGGGTAAAATTTATAATTTCGCCAAAAAGCAAAACATCGGCGGCTTTGAGTTTTTGCGCAACATCCCAGGGCAGCTCGGCGGGCTAATCAAAATGAATGCGGGGCTCGCCGGCGCGAGCATCAGCGATAGCCTGCTTGCCGTGCGCCTGGCTCGCGGCTGGGTGGAGCGCGAGCAGATAAGCTTCGGCTACCGAAGAAGCGGGATCAAGGAGCCGATTTTGGGCGCCAAGTTTAAAATTTCGCACGGTTTTAACGTCTCGCTCGCCGCGGATTTCGCCGCCAAACGCGCCAACCAGCCAAAGGGGGCTAGCTTTGGAAGCTGCTTTAAAAACCCGCTGAATGACGCCGCGGGCAGGCTGATCGAAGCGGCGGGGCTTAAAGGCCACACGATCGGCGGAGCGAAATTTAGCGAGCAGCACGCAAATTTCATCATAAATTTCGGCAGCGCGAGCTTTGAGGATGTGATTGCGCTCATAAATTTAGCGCAAAGCCGCGTTTTTGAGGAATTCGGTATAGAACTGGAAACCGAAATCGTGGTGCTATAAAAAGGAATTCGTATATTTTGCCCCGACTAAACTTGCTCGGTTGTCTATTTCGTCTTTTTGCACTGGATTTTTTTATGCTTTGAAATTTTAAAATACCGATGAAATCGTCAAATTTAAAAGCGCTCGAATAGGGTGCATCGGCGATACTAGCCGCTGTTTCATCGCTTAAAATAGTCGCTACAAAAAATAGCCCGCAAAAGTAATCAATTTTATCCCGTTTATCTCGCCATGAAAAACAGTTGTTGAATTTTGCGCGCCAAACCGACGCGATCGTCTAAATCGGCGTTCCGTAACCGTCTAAGCGGGTAAGCAAATTTAGCTCAGATAGTAACCCGCTAAAGCCGCGACGATGGCGAGAGTAAGCGCGGCCGTTAATTTATATAGCCGCAAAGCTCCGGCGCAGCGACTTTTCATATCGCGGATTTTAGGTGGCTTGCTAGCTAAATTTAGCTCCGCAAGCGCCGCGTCAAATTTACCGCAATCAAGCCTCCCCCTCCGCAAAATCTCTAAAAATCAGCGTATCAAAATGCAGCCTAACGTGCAGATAAAACAGAGCCGCAAAAGCCGTCAAAAAGCCCGCAATAACGGCAAAATGTGTAAAAATAGTAAGACAGACGGCTAGCTGAAGTAAATTTAACAAGAAAACCAGCCTATGCGTCGCCAAAAACCTAGCCGTAACCAGCGCCAAGGCTCTGTCGCCCGTCCTTTGGCGGCATTCGCGCTCCCCGCCTTGCGCCGCTTTTTTGCTTTGCTCCGCATTCGTCATTTTCCCTCCTTATTTTGGGCGTTTGGTTAAATTCCCGTTCGTTTTCGCCGAGAATTTTGCAATGCCGCTTGTTTCTAGCCGACAGATTTTTTAAATTTGATCTCTCAAGCCGGACTTGATTAAATTTAGCCTGCGCCTATTTCGCGCTTAAATTTGCCGCTTCTTTACTTCGCCTTCAAATTTCGCTGGTGCGGACGGCTATCTGTTCTATCCGTTCGTGCAGCGAGCTAGCGACTGCGATCTTTTCGCGGCGAGATTTTAGCAAATTTAGCGCCTCATCAAAGCCCAGTCCCGCGTAAATCACCAGCCAAGCAAGCATCACCGACGCGCTCCTGCCGTAGCCCAGCGCGCAGCAGACCAGCACCTTTTTATCGTTTGCTTCGGCGGCTCGTTCGTTTGAGTCCGCGAGAGTTTGCCCTACCTCGGCGTTTTTGCTTTCGTTTGCCGAGCTGCAGGTTTGTAAATTTAATCGCGAGCCCGCTTGCCCGTGAAATTTAAAATCTCGCCCGTGCATGCAGCTCGCTTCGGCGCTAAAATTTGATCCTAGCTCCGCCGCCATTTGCGGCAAATTTTCGCCGCCGCAAAGAGTCGTTTTCACGAGTCGTTCAAGCTCATCCGCGCCGCGTTTTAGCTCGTCCGCGCTCGGCGTTATCATATCTAGCATAGGCAGGCTCGCGTAAATTTGCGCGCCGCCAGGCCGCTCAAACTCGGCCGCACAATCTAGCGCCGCGTCAAATTTGCCCGCCTCCTTAACCGAGCCCAGATACAACCCTGGCAAAATCTCGTCTGAAAGCCTGCGTCCGCGTAGCCAAAAAAGAGCATTTAATCGCGCGATGCAAAGATAGGGAAAAAGTAAAGCTTTGGCCGCGGCGGCGTGAAGGCCTCGCTCGTTTTTAGCAAAAACTCCCGCGCCCAAAAACGCGTAACCGCAAGCAACCAGCGCAAAACTAAGGCTCGCCCAAGATAGCCACAGCATCCACGCGCCCCAAATTTTAGCTCCCAAAATCGCCGCAAAAAGCGTCGAAAACGCAAGCCCCAGATATAGCGCCGCCCATTTGTAGCGCACGGACTCCCTAGCTATGGCAAAACTAAGCGGTGCGCCCTCTAGCGGGCGAATCAGTAGCACCAAGCAGCCCGCGGCCAGCCCTGTCGGAATGTCGATAAAATGGTGCTGATACGTGGTCAGCACGCTAAGGACGATGAGCGCAAACCACGCGACAAGCGCCGCTTTAAGCCAAACCGCGCGCGCCTTGCGAAGGTAAAATGCGCCCACCACGACGCAAAGTATGATGTGCAGCGACGGAGCTTGATTAAACGGGAGGTCAAAGGCGGCTAGGCTTGAGAACAAAAAGCCGCTAAGGCCCGAAACCGCGGGCTTCTCCCACGATATCTGCAGAGGGAAAGCGATAAAAAACAGCGTCGCGATCATCTGAGCGACTAGCAGCTGCGTAACGTAGCGCGCGAGCTCCCCGACGCCACGGCAGAGGAAAAATCCAAGCGCGTAGAGCAAATTTAGCGACCAGTACGGCACGATACTCCACGCCCAAAACGGTAGCGCGCACTCCCACGCGAAATAGATCTCGGGTACGTTTGCGCGAGCGCTCGCGAGGGCGTTCGTGGCGCCGTAGCTAGCGTAAAATATCGCCGCAACGACGACTAGCGCGGCCAGCTGCGATAAAAACGGTTTTGTTTTCATTTTTGCCTTTTTTGCTAATTCTATCAAATTTTAGCGGATTTGCGCTTTGGCGGCTTAATGGGCCGAGATCGCTCGCTTGACGCAAATTTGAGCGTAAAACGATAAGGCGCAGTATTTTTTCTTTAGACGAGGCGGAAATGACGGAGGCGAGGGAGCGGACTAGTCGTCCGTGACCAAAGCCGACTGAGTTTCCAACGAAGTATAAAGAAAAAAGACAAGCCGCGCAAAAGGCTAAATTTTAACAGCCAAACTCACGCTAAATATCCCATCCCCATCTATCCACTCTTTCGCCTTTTTAAATCCCGCATTTGCCACGAGCTGATCCATCTCGGCCTGGCTACGGCGTCGCATGATCCACGCAGCGCCCTGCCTGTGGCTAGATAGAGCGCGCGCGATCATCTCAAGCTGCGGGTGCCACGGCTGATTGGTGTAGATGAGGTAGCCGCCGCTTCTTATGCTGCTTGAAAAGCCTTGTAGCGCGGTGCGCACGACCGAGTTATCCGCAAAGAGCTCAAACAGCCCCGACACGACGCCAAGCGTATATGCGCCTTGCAAGCCCTCGTAGCTAGCGGCGTCAAAGGCGTTTACCTGCGTGAAGCTCGCGACGTCCTGTAGCCCGCGCTCCTTTATCATTTCGTTGCCAGCTTTTACGTTTATGTCGCTGTAGTCGCGCAGCGTTATGCGCTCAAATTTATGCCCCTGCACGGCATCTAGTATATATCTGCCGTGCCCCGAGGCGATGTCGAGCAGTCGTAGCGGCTCGCCTCGCTCCTGCAGCTTTGCTACGGCTTGATCGATGGCTAGCTTGATATTTCGTTTGCGCTCTCTGATACCGCGCCAGCCGATGGCGTTTAGGTAAAATTTGTCGATAAATTTAAAAAATTTATTCGCCCCTTGCGGCTCGTTTCGGTAAACGTAATCAAGCGTACTGCCGCTATCGTAGCCGGTATTTTCGCCGATCTTTAGCCCACCGACCCACGGCGAAACCGCCTGCATAAATACCCGCTGAAATTTAAACCGCAAATTTTTCGGACTAAATCTCGGTAGCGGCGTAGCTAGCCTATCGGCCTCCTCGCGGCTAAAGCCGTATTCGTCCGCGTGCGTGCAGTCCACCTCGCTAAAAGGCGCTCTAAAGCGCTCGCCGACGAACTCGCGCACGATCTCAAACGCCCTCTCCCGCTCGCTTTCGCCCAGCGTATCGTGGTAAAACTCCTCTAAAACCTCGCGCCTTTTTACGCGCGCGCCAAGAGCGTTGTAAAACTCGTGCTGCGGGGCGTGCTCCACGACCCAATCATCGCCCGAGATCAGCAGTAGCGTAGGCGTCGTGATCGCCGCAGCGTCAGAGACCACGCGCTGCGCCGCTTCGTAAAGCCCAAGCAATATGCGCACCGAGATAGCGCGAGTGATGAGCGCATCAGCGTCGTAGCTTGCCTGACGCTGTTTGTCGTGAGTGAGATAGTGAGCCTTGACGTAGCTGTTTACGAAAAAATTTCCGCGAGCGCAGTAGATCGCCTTTAGTCCCGCTCTAGCAAACGGTACGTAAAGCTTCACGCTAAACGCCGGACTAGCTAGCACCGCGCAGCGAACGCGCACAGCGTAGTCGTGCAGCCATGCCGAGACCAGCACGGCACCCACGCTCTGGGCTATCACGGCTAGATTTTGCGTCTCAAAGCCAAATCTCTGCTCGATGTGCGTTACAAACTCGTCCACGTCGGCGATGAGGCGGCCGATACTCGGCGCGTCGCCCCGCTCTCCGTCGCTTCTGCCGTGTCCGCGCTGATCCCACGCAAAATAGCTCAAACTCTCGTCCGCTAGCCCGTCCGCCACGTGCGTCGTCCTACCCGAGTGCTCGTGCCCGCGGTGAAATATCGCTACGGCTTTGGCGTTTGGCGAGGCTTTAAATTTGAGATTTTGCTCGGCGTTTTCGATAGGCGTCTCGCTCAAATTTGACGCGCCGAATTTACTCGTTTCATTTAAATTTGAGTCCGAGTTTTCGTCGCCGTTTGGTAAATTTTGCTCGCCAGGTTTGCCTTCGCCGCTTAAATTTGGCTTAGTATTTTCATCCGCGCCGCCCGCTTGCTCGTCGGTCAAATTTGATGTTTCATTTGCGGCCCCAGCACTTAAATCTGACCCGTCAAATTTGCCGTCCTCGCTTAAATTTACTTCGCCTGCGCACGGGTTTTCGCACGCTACGTCGCTAGCCAGACGGTATCTGTAAAATACCCTCGCCCCGTCGCTCGTTATAAAATAGCTCTCTTTAAAATCCATTTTTCGCCTTTCTCGCTTAAATTTATCGATTTTTCTACTTATTTTATCCTAAAGTGCCCCGTTATCTCGTAAACATTTAGCACGTCCTCCTCCTGCGCGCCAAGCCCGATGTTATGGATCACGAGCGGGGTTTTGTCGGCGGCAAATTTATCCGAAACTATACCGATATGCGGTCTGCCGTTATCCAGCCGCCACGTCACGATATCGCCCGCCTTAAACTCGCCCTTCGCCTCGTAACCCTTGCGTTTTAGGTAGGTCGCGATGTTTGGTACGCGGCGATGATCGATGTTTTTGTCGGTCTTTTTCGCGCCCCAGTTTTTAGGCGCTAAAATTTGCGCTCATATCCTCGTGGATGAGCCTCTGCAGATCGATATCCTGCCCGCGCAGCGCTCTAACGACGACGTCGGTGCAGACGCCCTTTATCATATCCACGTCGCCCATCGGGTACTCAATCCTAGAGTACGAAGGATCGTAAAACAGCGTCTGCTCGATCTGCGCTCTAGCGTCTTGCACGAGCTTCTGGCCAGAAAAAGCAAAGGCAAAATTTGCCGTCAGCGCTAAAAGTAAAATTTTGCTCCAAATTTTCATCAAAACCTCACGCGTAAAAATATCTAACTATGTGAAAAAATATCGGCGCCGCAAAACATAGCGAGTCCATACGGTCAAGCATCCCGCCGTGCCCGCTGATCATGTAGCCCCAGTCCTTGACGCCCAGATCGCGCTTGATCGCCGACATAACAAGCCCTCCTAAAAAGCCTATCATACAAACGGCAAGCCCGATAAAAAACGCCCCTACCGCGCCAAAAGGCGTGAGATGATGCAGGCACGCGGCCAGCGCGCTAGCGCTAAGAACCCCTCCCGCAAAGCCGACCACGGTCTTAGACGGACTGATGCTAGGCGCGATCTTGCGTTTGCCAAAAAGCTTGCCCCAGATGTACTGCAGCACGTCGCTAGCCTGCACGACCAGGATCAAAAACAGCATCAACTCCATACTATTACCGCGCTCAAGACCCAGCAAAAGAAGTGCGGGGATATGCGAGATACAAAACACGCAGATCATCAGCGCCCACTGGATCTTCGTCGAGCGCTCTAAAAAGTATGCCGCATCGCCGCAAATAGCCGCCAAAATCGGCAAAAATAAAAATCCGTAAACCGGGATAAATATCATCGCCATCGCGTACCAATCGGCATATATAAATATATACTGCACGGGCAAAATCACGTAAAAGCATGCCACGAGCGCGATGTGATCGCCCCTGCGGATGTAGATGAGCGACAAAAACTCGCGCAATGCGGCAAAAGATACGAGCAAAAACAAAAATATCACGGCGTTTTTACCCATATACGTAAATGCAAAAATCACCAAAATCATCGCCCACCAGGCGTTTATGCGCGAGGTCAAATTTGAGACGGTTTTGTTCTCGGCGCCAAATTTGACCTTTAGCATAAAGGCAATGGCGCTAGAGACGACCAGCACCCCGATGAGTCCTAAAAATAGATTTAAGATATGATTTTGCGGGTTCATTTTAGTGCCTTTCGGTTAAATTTGAAGCTAAATTTGACATATGCTTTGAAGCGCCCAAGCGAGTCAAATTTACGCGCGTTTGGTTTGCCGTGCAGGTAGCTTGCTTGATTAAATTTGTTAGCGAAAAAAGTTCGCGCTTTGGACTCGCGCTTGGGTCAAATTTTATTTGCGGAGAGGCGAGCGTTTTGGCCTGGGCTTTGTTTTTAAATTTGACGCTTTTAGCCGTCATTTTAGAAGGCTCGCCGTCAAATTTGCCGTAAAAACCGGTCGCAAATTTTCCCGTCTTGCGTGGCGGATTTAGAGGGCTCAAATTTACAGCTCTGGCCAAAGTCGCCTCGCTAGGCTTTCGTTCTGTCATTTTGCGTATCGCTCATCGCTAGCAGCGCATCTTGCGCCTTTTGTAAAAACTCTCCCTTGCCCTCGCCGCCGTAGGTTATCTCCTCGCCCACGATCAGCTCGCAAAGCAGCGGGATGGGTATCATAAAGCCCTTAGGCAGGACGTGGCGCGCATTTTTGATCCATACGGGCACAAGCGGGACGTCGGGGCGCTGTTGCGCCAAACGAAATAGCCCGCTTTTAAACGGCTGCAACGCAAGGTCGTCATCCATCTTGCGCGTGCCTTCCGGAAAGATGATGAGAGAGTGCGTCTGCAGCGCGTCTCTCATTTGCGCTAGCGCTTCCAGCGGATCTTTGCGGCGACTTATTAGCACCATGTTAAACACGTTTTTAGCAAGAAATCTGCGCACGGGCCCGCTCTCCCAGTACTCCGCCGCCGCGACGGGGCGCACGCGCTTTCTCACGCGATACGGCAGCGAGACGAAAATTAGCAAAAAATCGCCGTGGCTAGCGTGGTTGGCGTAGTAAATTTTAGTACCCTCGCCGATATTTAAAAGCTCCTGCGGCGGCCGTACGCCCGTGATAAATATCGTGATGCGGCAAAGGATAAAATCAAGCGCGGCCGCTAAAAACTCTTTCATCCTATATCCTTTTTACTCTTTTACTTTTCAAATTCACTTTTTGCGGTGCCCTCAATTTTACGGTTGCGTGCGGCAAATAAGCTTCTTGCCCACCTTGCCGAAAACGAGCGTTTAGACATAAATTTGAGACGATTAAAGCCGATACGGTTTTAAGTAACGCCTGCAATTTGCCGCTTTTGCTACTTGCCTTTAATTTCACCGACTTTGATAAAACGCTCGAAATTAACCAAGCGCGTTTTGCGCGCCTAGCGTCTTTTAAAACGTCTAAATTAAGCGGACAAATTTGCCGTGATATTTTATTCTCGCCTCAAAAAATCTCGTAAATTTAAACAAGATCAAATTTATAACGATTGCGTGCCCGCGTCGAGGCGAGCTTAAACTTTTGCAATTATATCAAATTTAGGCAAATTTACCTTGCGTTGGTTTTGGAGATAGATATTAAATTTATCCTCGTCTGAGGCGCCTTATTCCCCGCTTTTTAGTCCCATCCTCACGCGGTTTGCGCAAGTAAGCGCGAGTAAAAATATCGCGGCGTAAAGTACCCAGCTAAACCACTCCGGTAGTCGCCCAGATAGCGCATATACCGTACCGATAAGCCCGAATATAAACGCGCGGTCGCTCTTGCCCATAGGCCCGTCGTATCGCCTGCCGCAACCGTGCACCTGCCCTAGAACGCCCAAAAACTCACTCATAAAAGATAGAAAGATAACGAGCGCGATAACACCCCAGTCAAACGGCGCCACGAAGGCAAACGGCAGATACAGCGCGGCGTCCGAGATGACGTCCGTGGCTTCGTTTAGGTAGCCGCCCAGCGGGCTTTTTTGATTAAACTCGCGAGCCAGCATGCCGTCGATGGCATTTAGCGCCATACGCAAAAACATCCAAACGGGCAGCAGAAAGAATAGCGTCGAAATTTCGGCGAATTTTATCAGAAGTCCGCCCAGCAGGACGGAAATGACGCAGGCTGTGATCGTAACTTGATTTGCGCTGACGCCCGCGCCGTAAAGGCGTCTTACTAACGGACGAAGTAAATTTTGAAATTTGGGCTTTAACTCGTAAATCGTCATGAGGACTCCGAAAATTTGATTTTCGTATTGTCGCTTAAAAATACTTGGAGGCAGATTAAATGTGTAGCCGGCTTTTGTATGAGCTTTTTTAATCGTCGATTTTTAAAAGCATTAGGATAGCGAAATAAACATGAAAATATGAGTAAATTATCTCTTCTATCATTGCCGTGATCGGCACTCAATTTTTTTGGTGCGGGCTCGCGACGGTAAAAGTAGTGTTTGCGGCACGATGATAGGCAACGTGGTAATCTCCATTATGGAAAGCGTACGGTGCAATCATCGCCATATCAGTATCCATCTTCGCTCAATTCTTCTATGCGGGCCGCAAAAATTTATAAACCGCATGGGATTTCATCGCGATAGATTTCAAACTTCGCTCTCCGCCGCAAATGTAACAGACCTTGTCGCGAAAATTCTAAATCATAGCGGCGCCGAGCCGGGAAGAGTACTTTTAAATTTTAAAATTCCGCGGCGGTGCAAAGCCTCTGTATTTGTGGATTTAAAGTCAAATTTAAAATTTAATCTAGCCAGATATTTTCGTTTAATTTCAGAGTTTTTACGATGGATAGAAAGAATAGAAGCTCGTGCTTGATAGACGCGGCGGGATCAAAGCCAAATACGCTGCGATCCACGCTAGGCTCGAAACTATCGTATCCCGTGCGGATGAAAATATAGACGTTTCTGCCCGAAAAGCTTAAACTGATCGGTCCGCCGGCACCGCTTCTAAAGCGAAGCAAGCGCCGCATAAAGGCGGGCGTGAGGGCATACATTGCAGACACCGCATCGGCGCTATATACGCTAAATGCGGAGCTAAACTCGCTATCGTCCATAGCGATCTTCTTAAGTCCGCCGAGTATTGGCCTCGCGCTGAGCGAAGGCAGGATCACGGTCACCGAGTTTATGCGCTTTTTAAATTCTGCGTAGAAAAATATCCCCCTGCTGCTACGTCGTTCGTCAGTATGAGTCACGCAAACATCCGCAAAGCTGAAAAATACTCCGTCATAAACGCCTGAAATTTTATCTTCGCAATCAAAATAGCTTATGCCGTCCACAAATAGGCCGCTAGCGCGCAGATACGCCGGCCGAAACGAGCCTGAAATTTCGTAGCAATAACCTAGGCTTGCGATATAGGGCGCGATATATTGGTGTTTAAAGGCGCGGACGAATTTTTTGGATCTGTTGTATTTGATCCGCTCCAGCGCGGCATCCGCGATATTAAACAAAGAAAGGCAGATGGTTACGAGTGCGATGACGAAGCGCAAAGTATCATTCTCGCACATTTCTACGCCTTTGGCAAGCATCCACAGCAAGGTGCAAAAGATAAATACGCGCACTATATTTGCATCTTTATTCACTACTCTAAAAGAGATGCTGCCGCAGCTAAATACCACTATGATCCAGCAGAGGCCTACTGCTGCTTCTTGATCTCTAAAATTGAAAAATAGCCACAGCGCCGAGGCTAGCACCGCTAGTACTATTATCGAAAACGCCGTGCCTTTGCGCTGCTCCGCCTCTTCCAGGATGCCGAGCCTTAGTTTTTCCAGTTCGTTTGCGGTCATCTTTATCTTTCTAAATTTAGCTAGCAAAAATTTAAAGCTTAGCCTCGAACCGCCCCTAAATTTAAAGAACTAAGCTTTAAATTTATAAAATTCCGCGGAATTTCGCTCTTTAAATTTAGCGTAAAATTTAGCTTTGGCACAAAATTTCTACGATCACCTGCGGCAATAGCTCATGTTCGATCTCGTGGATTTTGGCCTCATAAGCCTCAAGGCTCATTCCTGCGCTCTTTTCAAACGCGCGCTGAGCGATGATCGCGCCGCCGTCAAGCTCCTCGCTGACCCAGTGCACGCTCACGCCGCCAACCTTCATATCGCTTTCAAAGCTCTCTTTTATCGCATGCGCGCCCTTAAAAAGCGGCAGCAGCGACGGGTGCAGGTTTATCGCGCGAATCCTGCTCGTAAAAACGGGCGTGAGAATCCTCATAAAGCCCGCAAGCACCGTAAGATCCGCGCCGCTTTTTTCGATCTCGCGCACGAGCGCGGCGTCAAATTCCTCGCGGCTAGCAAAATCTTTGTGATTTAGGATCACGCTTTTAAGCCCGAATTTTGCGGTCTTTTCGATACCGCCTGCGTTAGCTTTGTTGCTTAGCGTTAGCACGACTTCGATCTTGGTGCCCCCAAAAGTTTTGCCGTGCAGCTTCTGCAGGATCGCCTCCAAATTTGAGCCGCTGCCGCTAAAAAGCACGGCGAGCTTTTTCACAACCATTTTACCTCCTCGATGAGATCGAGCGGATTTAGCGCGTAGGAGTTTTTGGCGAAGGCTCGCGCGGCGAGTGCGTGGGCTAGGACGCCGCAGATTGAGGCTTGCAGAGGCGAGTAGCCTTGCGCGAGCAGCCCGCCGATGAGCCCTGCGAGTACGTCGCCGCTGCCGCCCTTTGCGAGCGTGGCGCTACCCTTGTCGCAGACGTAGATGATGCCCGCTTGAGCGATGAACGTGTTTGCGCCCTTTAGCACGAGCACGCCGCTAAATTTATCGCTCCACGCCCGCGCAAGCTCGAAACGCCGCTCTTGCAGCTCGCTTACGCTAAGATCTGCGATGCCTGCGATCTTTAAAAGCGAGCAAAACTCCTTCGGATGGGGCGTTAGAATTAAATTTGAATTGGCGTCTAGCAGGCTTAAAATTTCGCGCTCGTAGCACAGATCGGCGTCGATGACGCAGCTTTTGCCCCGTAGCGCGGCAAGATCGATCTTTCGCTCCCCCAACCCGCAGCCGCAGACTACCACCCGCGCGGCATTGAATGAGCTTTTTTGCATCAAAATCGGGCTTAAATTTAACGACCCCTCACTAACGACGCTAACGAGCCCGCTGCCGATCGCGTGAGCCGCTAGAGCCGCCATCTGCGCCGCTCCGCTCATCTGTCCGCTTACGACGTAGGTGTGCCCGAAGTCGCCCTTGTTGGTGTTTTGCTTCCTGCGTAGCGGCAGCTTCAGATCGCTTTTTTGAAGTAGAAAATATTCGCTCCGTCCTTCGAAATTTGAGCGCGAAATTCCAAGATTTGCGACTTTGATTCGCCCTACATAATCCTTCGCGCCGTCCGAAAACAGCGCGAGCTTCAGCGCTCCCATCGCGATCGTCAGATCCGCGCAAAAGGCACCGCCTAAAATGCGCCCGCTCCCATCGATGCCGCTTGGGATATCGACTGCGATTTTTAGGGATTTTGCGCTGTTTGCGAGAGATAAAATTTCACAAATTTCAGAGCTTACCGGTTTATTCAAACCACTGCCGAAAATCCCGTCGATTATGCAGTCTGCGCTTGTAATCTCATCGTGCAGGACGCTCGGTTCGCCGCATTCGTTGCCTAGATTGCCGCACTCGCCGCCACGCGCCGCGATCTCAAATTTAGCGCCTGCAAATTTCGTGCTTAATTTATCGCCGCCGCCTGAAACGTCCGCGCCGTTCAGGTTTTCGTGCTCGCCCCGCGGCTCGCTCGCGCCCTTTAAAGAGGAGCCGCCTACGCTTTCATGCGTGCAGGCATCCTTGCTAGACGCGTCCTCTACGTGCTCGAAAGCGTCTTTTGCGCTCGCGATATCGATAAGCTTAACGCCCGCAGCCCGCGCCGCTTCCGCTTGAAATTTACCCGCCGCGCTTCTGTTTTGAAGCACGCAAAGCGCCGTGCAGCTAAAATCGCCGCTTAGCTTTCGCAGCGCCGCCATCGCGTCGGCGCCGTTATTTCCGCCGCCGCAAAGCGCCAAAATGCGCGAACCCTTTTTGAGCCGCTTTCTGATCTCGCTCTCGATCCTGCCTGCGGCGTTTTCCATTAAAATTTGCTCACTCAGTCCAAATTTCGCGCTCGCCCGCGCGTCGAGTTCCTCGGTGCTAAAGAAAATTTTTTTCAAATTTCGCTCCTTATGCGAAAGCTAAGAGCCTCCAAAATATGCGCCTTGGCGATGATCTCGGCACCTGCTAGATCGGCGATAGTGCGGGCAAGCTTTAGCGTCTTATTCACGCCGCGCTGCGAAAGGTCGTAGCGGGTAATCGCCGTTTGCAAAACATCCCACGCCGCGCTTTCGCAGATGCAAAATTTTTCAGTCTCCTCGTCGCGTAGCTTTGCGTTTAGCTCGCTCTGTCCGCGAGCCTTTTGCGCTCGAAACGCCCGTAGCACCGCGTCCGCCATCTCCTCGCTGCAAACGTCGCTTCTGTCGTCCGCGCCGGTCTCGTCCATCGCGACATATATGTCGATGCGATCGAGCAGCGGCGCGGAGATCGTGTTTTTGTAGCGCCTGATGTCGTTTAGCGAGCAGGTGCAGGTGAGGTTTTTGGAAAATAGATTTCCGCACGGGCAGGGATTTTGCGCCGCGACGAAGATAAATTTCGTCTGGTATTCGACCTTGGAATTTACGCGCGAAATCAAAATTCTATTATCCTCCAGCGGCTCGCGCAGGCTTTCTAAAATTTGCTTGCCGAAGTGCGGCAGCTCGTCGAAAAACAGCTCGCCGCCGTTTGCGAGCGCGACCTCGCCGATCTTTGCGCCGCTACTGCCGCCGCCGAAAATCGAGCTGCGCGTGCTGGTGTGGTGCGGCGAGCGGAAGGGACGTAGCGCGCTAAAATCGACGTCTTTGTTATTTAGCGACTCGTAGGCGCACGAGAGCAGCACTTCGCCCAGGCTCTGCGGCGGCAGAATTCTGGCTATCCGCTTGGCGCACATGCTTTTGCCACATCCCGGGCTGCCTTCAAAGAGGATATTGTGCATGCCGCACGCAGCGATCAGGCTCGCGCGCTTGGCGCGCTTTTGTCCTTTGACGTCTTTGAAATCGAGCGAAAAATCGCGGTTGGGAACGTAAGCTTGCCCGTCAATTTCCACGACATTTTTAAAAAGCGGATGGGTTTCTCGCATGAGCCTGCTTGCGGCGAACTCCTCATCTAAAAAAAATCTGACCGCATCGCTTAGGCTATCCACAGCATAAACGTCGTAGTTTGGGATCGTGCAGGCCTTTAGAGCAATGCTTTGCGGCACTAAAATTTTAGCGCGCTTCACCTTCGTGCTTAAAAAAAGTAGGATCGAAAAGAGGCTCGCCGTACTCTTTAGGCTGCCGTCTAAGCCGAGCTCGCCGAAGACGAAGAAATCGCCGTCGATGCGCTCTTTTTGCAGCGCGATTAGAAGCGCGATCGCAAGATCGAAGTGCGAGCCGTTTTTGGGCGTGTCGGAGGGGGAGAGATTTATGATGATTTTGGATGCGGGAAATTTAAAATTTAAGCTCACAAGCGCCGCTTTTACGCGGCTTTCGCTCTCTTTTATCGTAGCGCCCGCAAGGCCTACGATATTAAATCCCGGCAGCCCCCGCACGAATGTCGACTCGACCTCTACGGGGATCAGAGCATCCGTGAAGGCAGCGCATTTTAGGGATTTCATTTCGATTTTTCTTTTAGACTTTTTTTGAATTCTTTATCAAATTTTTTGCGTTTATTGTATCCGATGCGCTCGATGAAAAGATGTCCGTCGAGGTGGTCCATCTCGTGTTGGATACAGACGGCTAGTAGCTCGCTAGCGTCCATTTCGTGGGTATTGCCGGCGCGGTCTTGAAACTGCACCGTGATAAACTCGGCGCGCGTGACGTCCTCGTAAAAGCCGGGCACCGACAAGCAGCCCTCCTGGTAAACGACCTCGCCTTCCTTTTTTAAAATTTGCGGATTGATGATCTCGATGAGGTCTTTTTTGTCTTGGATTTTTTCCTCATTGGCTAAATTTATGATCAAAGCGCGCACGGGCTTGCCTACTTGGATGGCGGCAAGGCCTATGCCGTTTTTTGCGATCATCGTCTCATACATATCGTCTAAAAGCTCGCCCAGCGCCGCGTCGAATTTCACGACCTCCATAGATCTTTGATAAAGCTTTTTATTCGGATAGGTAAGGACATCCAGGATCATCTATTTAAAGCTCTTTTGAAGTACTTGATCGATCAGTCCGTATTGCACGGCATCCTCGGCGCTCATGAAAAAGTCGCGATCGGTGTCCTTTTCGACCTGCGCAAGATCTTTGCCGGAATTTTGCGAAAGGATGCCATTCAGAATTTCTTTCATTCGTAAAATTTCTTTGGCTTGAATCTCGATGTCGGTAGCTTGGCCTTGCGCGCCGCCGAGGGGCTGGTGGATCATTATGCGCGAGTTTGGAAGCGCGTAGCGTTTGCCTTTGGCTCCGCAGCTTAGCAAAAACGCCCCCATCGACGCTGCTTGACCGATACAGATCGTGCTTACGTCGGGTTTGATGTAATTCATCGTGTCATAAATGCTAAATCCGCTCGTAACTACGCCGCCCGGGGAGTTGATGTATAGATAGATATCTTTATCCGGATCCTCCGCCTCCAAAAACAGAAGCTGCGCGACGATCGAGCTTGCTACCGCATCGTCGATCTCGCCGCTAAGCATTACGATACGGTCTTTTAGCAGCCTTGAGTAGATGTCGTAGCTGCGCTCTCCGCGACTAGTTTGTTCGATAACGTAAGGAATCACCATCTATTCGCCCTTCTCTTCTTTTTTGCCCTGCTTTGAGAAAATATCGTTAAATAGCTTCTCCTCTATAAGTGCCATTTTAACGGCCGGTAACATGCCGTTGTTGCGGTACCTATTTAGATGCTCCTTCGGATCGGCGCCGTAGGTGTAGGCCTCCATATAGACCGCTTGGACGAGCTCCTGATCGCTCACGTCGATATTTCGTTTTTTGGCTAGCTCGTCGATTAAGAATGTAAGTTTGACGCTGTTTTCGGCAGCCTTTCTAAACTCTTCGCGCTTTTTATCCAGGGCGTCTTTGTTATTTTTAAATTCCTCGATCTGCTCTTTTGAAAAGCCGCTCCAGGCGTTGTTAAACTGCAAATTTATCTCCTGCTCAACGATCGCTTTTGGAAGCGCGAAGTTAAATTTTTCGGCGAGCGCGTCGGCAAATTTAGGCTTTAGATCCTCGTTTATCAACTTTTGAAGCTTATCGTTTTTGATGCGCTCTTTGATGCGCGCTTCAAATTTCTCCTTGCTCGGCTCTTTCTCGCCTGGAAGCGCTTGCTTTAACTCCTCCTCGCCGAGCTCTTTGGCAGGTTTTTTAGCCTGAATTTCGTGAAGCTTGACTTTAAAAATCGCGTCCTTGCCGGCTAAGCTTTTCGCGCCGTAATTCTCGGGGAATTTAACCGCCACGTCGCGCTCCTCGCCCACTCTAAGTCCGATCATACCGTCTTCAAAGCCCGGGATAAATTGATTTGAGCCGATCTGAAGGACGTAATCCTGCGCCTTGCCGCCGTCGAATGGCTTGCCGTCCACAAAGCCTTCGAAGTCGAATTTCGCAAAATCGTCTTTGGCTAGAATTTTTTTGTTGGTTTTAGAAAGCGGAGCGATCATCTGCAAAAATTCCGCCACTTTTTCGTCGATCTCTTTTTGAGTAACGCGCGGACTGCTAAATTTCGGGATCAGCTCCTCGTAGCCCTCGACGCTAACCTCGGGCTTGAAAGAAATTTCGATCTCGACATCGATATCGCCTTCTTTTTCGTCAAATTTAGAAAAGACCGGCTCGGATAAAATTTCATCTTGTTTTTTCTTTAAAATTTTAAGAGACTGATCGATCATATTTTTAAGAAGCTCCTGCTTTGCGTCGCCCTCAAGCTGTTTGCCGTATCGCTTCAAAACCACCGCGGTAGGCACTTTGCCCTGTCTAAATCCGTCGATTCTTAGCTGCTTGGAGGCCTTTTTGGCTAGCTCTTCTACTTTGGCTGCGATCTGCTTTGCTTCGATCTTGCTCGCAGCGACCGCATTTGCGGCGTCTTTCATTTTTGCTTTTACTTCCATAAAATTCCTTTAGAAAATTTAAAAATAGCTCGTAATATATCAAAAAATTTCTTATTTAAAGTATAAATTCCTAAAATTTGCCGAGCCTAAGCGGCTCGCAGCTTTTAAATTTTAAAATTTTTAAGAGCCCGCCTTGAAATTTAAAGCGGGCTGAGGCTAAAATTTTACCGATACGTTAAACATAAATTGCCGCGCGTAGCCCATTTGAATAGGTATCACGCTCGTAGTCGTGCCGGTTGAGGATGAGGTATAGTATTTTTTGTCGGTCAAATTTTTGACGTTGAACGAAAAATTCGTATCATAGCCCGAAATTTTAGTATCGTAACTCACGAAGGCGTCATAAACTACGGCGTGAGGCAGCTTAAATGCCGTTCCTGAGGGCACGCTCGGTAGGTTCGTGCGCATATAGTAGGTGTACCACGAGCCGAAGTATCGCGCGCCGCCGCCAAGCCTAAGCCCCTTTGCGCCTAGATGCGCAAAATCGTAGTTGGCAAATAGGCTTGCTTGGTGCTTCGGCGTCGCTTCCAGCGGTTTGCCGATTAGCACCGCAAAAGCGCCGTCGTCCTCGCGTACCCTCGTTTTGGTGTATGCGTAGCTCGCCGACATGCTAAGCCCCTGCGTTACGCGCCCGTTTATATCGAGCTCAAATCCTCGCGAGCGAGCCTTGCCGATCGTCTCGCTTATATTATTTACCGTTCGTAGGATGTTTCTTTTATCGATATTAAACACCGCCGCGCCCGCAGTGACGCGATCGTTTTGAAATTTAGTGCCGAGCTCCACGGATTTGCCTTCCTCTGGCTTTAGATCGCCGCCTATCGCCTCGCCTATTGACATCTGCGGCGTGAAGCTTTGCGCGTAGTTAGTATATACCGACCACTGCGGGCTTAACAGGTACAAAAGCCCGCCCTGATAGGTCGTAGCAGCCTTTTTCTGATCGGTGTTGTTCGGTCCTTGCCAGCTTTGTTTGGCTACTTGATCGTAAAATTCCCTACGCACACCCAAAGAAAGTATTAACTCGTCGGTTAAATTTATATTATCTTGGGTGTAAAGCCCGATCGTTCTTAGCTTTTGATATTGTATTTTTGGCTCTCTATCGTTCGTTAGGACGGCGCCCGAAGCGGTCTGCCCGGTAAGCATATTGATGCGTCCTGCGGTGCCTTTTAGCGCGCCCGGGCGGTATCTGTAGTGGTTTTTGTAATCCGTGCCGAAAAGGACGTCGTGCTTAAGCGGACCCGTTTCAAATTTGCCGTTTAGCGTGATGCTTGCTGCGTGCGTGCGGTGTATGAAATTATCGTAGTAGTTATACGATCGCGTCGTGCCGGTAAGGCCTTGGGGCGTGAATGGATTGTTCGGACGGACGTAGCCGTATTCGTGCTTGCTGCGCGAGAAAGCGTAGGCGCCTTTTAATATCCAATCCTCGTTAAATTCCTTCTCAAAGCCGAAATCAACCGTATCGAGCTTGCTTTGTAGTTTATTTACCGGCTCGTCGAAGCGGACTTTGCCGCTGCCGTAAATTTTACCCGTACTCGGCACTAAAAACGCGCCGCGATCCACTGGATCGGTAGAGCGGCTATGGGTGTAGCCTAAGCTTATCGAATAATCGTCTCCTTGATACGCAAGCGACGGCGCAAAGAGCGTGTTTTTTATACCGCCGAAATTTCGCCAATAATCCTTCGCGTAGTAATCGAATATAAATCTATACGCAAAGCCGCTATCTGCAATCGGCCCCGTAGTATCAAATCCCGCGTCCCAATAGTTGCGGTTGCCTAGCCCGCCCCAAATTTCATTTATAAACTCATACTGCGGCTTTTTGGTTACCATGTTTATGACGCCGCCCGGTTGCTGCGCACCGTAGAGCATGCTCGCGGGCCCTTTTAGAACCTCGACGGATTGAATGGTTTTATTGAAATTGTGCATCACGGCGCCCGGTACGCCGTTGCGCATAATCGAGCCGTCGCGACCCTCGCCGAAGCCGCGCTTGATGATCGCATCGAAAATATTTCCCGTCGTATTTGCATAGCTTATGCCGCTTACGTTTTGCAGCGATTCGGCTAGGGTCTCTGGCTTTTTGTCCTTTAGATGCTGCTGCGTTACGACATTTACGGTCTGCGGAATTTCTAAAATTCGCTTAGTTGTCTTGCCGATCTCGCTGCGTACGGCGCGGTAACCGTCGTCGTTATTCGCCCATTCTACTACCTCGATATCGCCTAGGTTTTCGCCCGAGGCGGAGTTTGCCGCGGCGTTTTGTTCGCCGCAAGCAAAGGAAAAAAGCGCCAAAGCCACGCCAAAACTCATCTTAAATTTCATTACCGAACTCCTTGTAGATAAAGCTTATCGAAACGGCGGATTTTAAATAAAAATTTCCTAAATTTAAATATATTATCATTAACATAATGAGATTGATAAAATTTCGCGCGAAATTTTAAAATTTATCAGCGTTATAAAAGGCGTTTTTGAGTAATATCGCGCATCGATTTTTAAGGAATTGCTAAAAATGGACGAAAAAAGCCGAGTAAAATTTGAAAACTGCGTGTCGCAGATGCTTGAAATTTTAGGCGAAGATCCGAAGCGCGATGGGCTTGCAAAGACGCCCGAGCGCGTAGCTAAAGCCTATGAGTTTCTAACTAGCGGCTACGAGCTGGACCCAAAAGAAATTTTAAACGATGCGCTGTTTGAGAGCAGCAACAACGAGATGGTTTTGATAAAAGATATAGAATTTTATAGCCTCTGCGAGCACCATCTGCTGCCTATCATCGGGCGCGCGCATGTCGCGTATATCCCGAATAAAAAGGTCGTGGGGCTTAGCAAAATTCCGCGTATGGTAAATATTTTCGCGCGCAGGCTGCAGATCCAAGAGCAGCTTACCGAGCAGATCGCAAGCGCAATCCAAGAGGTGATCCATCCGCTCGGCGTGGGCGTGGTGCTGCAGGCTCGGCACATGTGCATGGAGATGCGCGGCGTGCAAAAGATCAACTCGACTACGACTACGTCGGCGCTTAGGGGGCTTTTTATCAGCCGAAACGACACTCGCAAGGAATTTTTCGATCTAATAAATTCTCCAAAAACTTTTGGTTTTTAAAACGGCAAGCGTTAAAGAAAAATTTAGCAATTATGTTATATTATCGTGCGAAATTGATAAAAGAGCGAAATTGTCTGATTAAATTTCAGGCAAATTTTAGAAAGGAATTTTATGCAGCGCGTTTATTTGGATAATAACGCCACTACAATGGTCGATCCCGAAGTTTTTGAGGAGATGAAGCCGTTTTTTTGCGATAAATACGGCAATCCAAACTCCCTTCACAGCTTCGGCAGCGAGACTCACCCCGCGCTAAGAGCCGCGATGGATAGGCTCTATGCGGGGCTTGGCGCTGCGGATGCGGACGATATCGTCATCACGAGCTGTGCGACCGAGAGCAATAACTGGGTTTTAAAAGGAATTTACTACGACAAAATTTTAACCGGCGAGAAGGATAATATCGTCATAAGTTCCGTCGAGCACCCCGCAATCAGCGCGACCTGTGCTTTTTTAGAAAAAATTTGCGGCGTAAAGATTACTCGCCTGGGCGTCGATAAAGACGGACTAATCGATCTTGACGAGCTTAGTGAAAAGATCGACGACAAAACTGCGCTCGTTAGCGTGATGTGGGCAAATAACGAAACCGGCACGATCTTCCCCGTAAAAAAAATCGCGCAAATCGCACACGAGCATGGCGCGCTATATCATGCCGACGCGGTGCAAGCGATAGGTAAGATAAAGGTGAACGTGCGCGATGCGGATGTGGATTTTTTAAGCCTTTCCGGGCATAAATTTCACGCTCCAAAGGGGGTCGGTGCGCTTTATATCAAAGATAGCAAGCCGCTTACTAGCCTGCTTCACGGCGGCGAACAGATGGGTGGGCGCCGCAGCGGCACGCTAAACGTCGCGGGCATCGTGGGGCTCGGTAAGGCTTTAGAGCTAGCGAATAAATTTATGGATTTTGAGCGCACTCAGGTAAGCAGACTGCGCGATAAGCTGGAGGACGCGCTTTTGCAAATTTCAAACGTCAGCGTCGTGGGTGATCGCAGCATTCGCGTGCCAAACACCATCCTCGCCTCGATCCAAGGCGTCGAAGGAGAGGCGATGCTGTGGGATCTAAATAAAGCTGGTATCGCCGCTTCCACGGGCTCTGCGTGTGCGAGCGAGGCGCTTGAGAATAACCCGATAATGGAAGCGATCGGCGCGGATAAGGAGCTGGCGCATACGGCGCTAAGGCTTTCGCTGTCGCGCTTTACGACGGAGGCGGAGATCGATTATGCGATCGAGCATATAAGTAAAGCTATCGCCCGTCTGCGCGGGATTTCAAGCACGTTTGCTTACGCGCCGCAAGGTTATGAGAAAAATAAAGGATAAAAAATGGCAAAAAACAGTTTGATAAACGGCTCGATCTGGGAGCAATACTCGCAAAAAGTGCAGGACCGTATGAATAATCCTCGCTATATGGGCGAGATCACCGAGGAGGAAGCGAAGGCTAGAGGCGGCAAGCTCGTGGTTGCGGACTTCGGCGCCGAGAGCTGCGGCGATGCGGTGCGGCTGTATTGGTTAATCGATCCTAAGACTGATAGAATTTTGGACGCTAAATTTAAAAGCTTCGGTTGCGGTACGGCGATTGCGAGTTCGGATACGATGGCTGAGCTTTGTATCGGAAAGACCGTCGATCAAGCGGTGAAGATTACAAATTTAGACGTAGAGCACGCGATGCGCGATACTCCAGATGAGCCCGCCGTGCCACCGCAAAAGATGCACTGCTCGGTCATGGCATACGATGTCATCAAACAGGCTGCAGCGAATTATAAGGGCGTCGATCCCGCGCATTTCGAGGATGAGATCATCGTGTGCGACTGCGCGCGCGTAAGCCTCGGCACGATCAAAGAGGTGATCCGTCTAAACGACCTCCATACTGTCGAGGAGATCACGCAATACACCAAAGCAGGCGCGTTTTGTAAATCCTGCGTGCGCCCGGGCGGACACGAGGAGAAGGACTATTATCTGGTCGATATTTTAAAGCAAACTAGAGAAGAGATGGAGAGAGAGAGGCTTCAAGCTCAAGCCGAGGCGAGTGCCGCTACTAGCGCGAAAGCAGGGGCTGAGATGAGCTTTGAGCAGCTAAATTTGATCGGTAAATTTAAAGCGGTCGAAGGAGTGCTTGACGAGGATATCCGCCCGATGCTCCAGATGGACGGCGGCAATCTCGACGTCATCGACATCAGACCTGCAGACGACGGCAAAACGGACATATATATCCGCTACCTAGGCGCTTGTAGCGGCTGCGCCAGTGGTGCGAGCGGTACATTATACGCGATCGAAAATGTTTTGCAAGAAAACCTTAGCCCGAACATCCGCGTAATGCCGATCTAGGACTATTACTGCTACGTTTGCATCTTAGCTTAGTCTTACGAAATTTTAAGAGCTTGAGCTTCTTTATAATTGATGCAGTGCTAAATTTCGCCCCTTAGTTAAATTTGCAATTAGACGCTAAATCTGCGTAGAATTTCGCCGTTTGCTTTTAAAAATATCGCAAATTTCGCTAAGGTTTTTCTAGCGTGAAATCCATCCGTAGATTTTGTCCATAAAATTTAATTAAAAGCTTTTTTGCTCGTGTAAGCTTTTTATGGGATTTCGTTTGTAAATTGGACATAGAATTTCTCCGCAAATTTCATCTTTTCATAAATTTAGATGAAAATGCGCCATAAATCGCAGAATTTTAGCTGGCTATAATTTCTTTTTATTATAATTGCGCCTTATTCCAACTAAAAGGGGAGCAAATGAAAGTATTTGTTTTGGCGGCTCTGCTACTTGGTTTTCTATCTGCAAATTCTTTGGATCAGATCAAAAAAGATAGGCTCGTTCGCATAGGTGTATATAATGATCAGCCGCCGTTTAGTGCGCTCGTAGACGGCAAATACAGGGGATTTGAGATTGCTCTTGGCGAAAAGCTCGGCAAGGAGATTTTCGGCGATAATCCCGGCAAGGTAAAATTTATCCCGATCACGGCTTCAAGACGCATTAGCGCTTTACAGCGTAATGAGGCGGATATGGTGATTGCGACCTTTACTCCGACGCCCGCGCGAGCGAAAAAAGTAGATTTTTCGGAGCCTTATTTTAAGGTGCAGGTAGGTGTGCTAGCCAAAAAAGACGAAAATATCACGAGCTTCGATCAACTCCGCAAAAAGAGGATTTTCGTCATCAAACACTCTCCTATTCACAATTTCTTACGCAAAGCGGGCTTCGGAAAGAATTTGAATTTCTGCGCCAGCTCGGCTAAATGCTACCGCGCTTTCAAAAGGGCGAAAAACGCCGTGCATGTCGATGATAACCTAATCCTGCACGCATACGCGATCATTGATAATAAAACGCAGGTTGCTTTGGATGGTCTAGGCAAACAAACTTACAACGCAATCGCCGTGCAGAAGGGCAATAATGCGCTGTTAGGGCTAATCAATACATCTTTAGCAGGACTAAAAAAAGATGGATTTTTAGATAAGACCTTTGACGATACACTCGGGATTTTTTATCATGGTACGATCGATAAGAAGGAATTCTTGGTTGAATAAAATTTCGTGCAGAATTTAACGTGCGCTTGACTTCCGCGCAAAATTCGGTTCATTGTAATGATAGAGCGAGAAAAATACGTTGCGGGCTTAATTTGCTTTTAGAATTCTGTCTTGATTTTGCTTACCTCTCCTAAAGCACAAATTTATCGAAATTGGTGAGGCTATTTAAAACGCGCGCACCACTAGCGCGAAATTCCATTTTCGGAAGTAAAATTTTTAAGCGATTCGGCTGCATTTAAAATTTACGCAACTTTTATAGAGTCTGTTTCAATTTTGCGTTTCACAAAACCCGCGCTAGCTTGTAAATTTCTATTTTTCAGCTCCAAATACCTGCTCCGTCGCTACAACTTTATGATTTAAATTTCAAAAATTCCTCTAAAAGAAGTTAAACCCCCAAGCGCCATTATCGCCTCGGTATGGAGAATTTAAAATTTATGCTCTGCATCGAAGGCAGATCTTATGCAAAGTAGGCGCTAAATGAGCAGGCGGAGCAAATAATTTCAAATTTAGCGGTATCTGTCTTATCGGATGCCGCGAAGCTGCATATCACAAAGACGCGGCGAATACAAAAAATGGTCGTAAAAATTTTACCTCAAGAGTCAATCCCGATTTATTTTACTAGCTCGTAATTATACTCTTTCGTGCCGTCAAGTAGATTTGTGACGTTGTAGCCTCGCTCGTTTAGGGCTTTGGCGAGCTTGGCACTGCGGTTGCCGCTGTAGCAGTGCGTGATCATCTTTTTGTCTTTATTGGCCTCAAGCACGTCCTTGTAATTTTCTAAAGGCTCGCCGTCAGGAATATTTATCGCGCCTTTCATATGCCCCGCGTCGTAGTCTTTTTTTTCGCGCACATCGATGACTAAGACGTTCGGATCATTCGCTATTTTCAAAAACCCCTCCGCGTTTATGCTGCCGACCTTGTACAGCTCGTAGTCGTACTGCTTC
Organism: uncultured Campylobacter sp.; assembly: GCF_963518785.1. Lineage (NCBI taxonomy): Bacteria > Pseudomonadati > Campylobacterota > Epsilonproteobacteria > Campylobacterales > Campylobacteraceae > Campylobacter > uncultured Campylobacter sp. The sequence goes on along the minus strand of NZ_CAUQKJ010000003.1, from coordinate 168,254 downwards.
ACGCCGGGCGCGTTCATAAGCATGCTAAAGCCCTTTTGCTTAAGCAGATCAAGCGCCTTGCCGCTGCGATTGCCCGTATTACAATAAAGCACGACGTTTTTATCTTTATAGGCGTTTATCTCGTCCAGTCTGCTTTCCAGCTCTCCAAGCGGGATGTTGATCGCGTGCTTCACGTGGCCTGCAGCGTACTCATCTGCAGTTCTAACGTCAATGACTAGATAATTTTCTTTTGCTCTATTGTCCTCCTCTATCGCTGATAGTGCCGCGCCGCTTATGGCGTAGCCGTTAGGTTGCTGCGTCTCGGCGCCGCAAGTCGCAAAAGATCCCAATGCTGCCAGCAAAACCGCGCTTTTTAAAATTTTGTGAGAAATAAATTTCATATGTTTCCTTTGAATTTTAGCTTTTAAAGCGGGAGATTATATCAAAAATTTAGCTAAATAGTGCGAATTTGTGCATAATGCGGTAGATTATGCCGGCGCGAGATTTGCCGATGTGAAAACGCGAAAGAGACTCGAATAAAAAACTTTTGCCAAAATATCTTAAAGGCTCGTAGGTAAAGATACTTTGCGCAAATTTATCTTTTAGAGACGGAGCAACAAATCTAAAAAACTCACATTTGCCAGATTATGCCGTCAAATTGCATTTTAGTCTGCCGACGACTTAAATAACAGATGTTGTAAAATCGCAAATCCTGTTCGAAACGCTCAAATTTTATCTCGGCGAGCATTTAAATTGAGGTTGCATGAAAGGTGCGCCAATAAGATAATTTTATGCTTTTGCCAATTTTCATTATTTTTCAAGTATAAGTAAGATATAATCTCTAACTTTTTTGAGACGCTGTATGCTCTTAAAGGTAATTTGAAGATGGTGTCAAGAGAGAGACTTGAACTCTCGACCTCCGGCTTATGAGACCAGCGCTCTAACCAGCTGAGCTACCTTGACACGCGAAAAGAAATGGTAAGTATAGCTAAATATTCTTATTTTTAATTGAAACACTTTAAAAGGAGAGAAAATGAATGCGGCTTTGATTTTATTAGTCGTCATAGTTTTGTTAGTTTTGGCGTTAGTGGGTGTTTATAACTCGTTCATCGCCAAGCGCAACCAGGTGCGAAATATCGCTTCCACCGTCGATACACAGCTTAAAAAGCGCTATGACCTCATCCCAAATTTAGTTAGCGCCACGCGCGAATATATGAGCCACGAAAACGCCGTGCTAACGCGCGTTAGCGAACTTCGCTCGCAAGCGATCAACGCGGCTTCTAACGCGGATAAATTTAAGCTAAATAGCGAAATTTCGGCTCTTTTAGGGCAGATCCGCATTGCGGTAGAGGCGTATCCGAACCTCAAGGCTAACGAATCGTTTGCCAAGCTACAAAACGCGTTAGGCGAGTGCGAGGAGCAGATCAGCGCCGCACGCCGCGCTTATAACGGCGCCGTTACGGTTTATAATAACGCCTGCGAGATGTTCCCTACTAACATAATCGCTAACGTTTTCAACTTCGCTAAAGCGGAATTTTTCGCCGCTAGCGAGCAAGAAAAGCAAGCCCCGAACGTCTCTGAGCTTTTCAAAAAATAGGCGCGAGACGTAGAAAATTTGCGATGAAATTTTAAAATTTCATCGCAAATGACTCCAAATGCCGTGAGTCTAAATTTATAGCAAACAAAACACAGATCGCGCGCAAAGCATGCACTTTTAAAATAGGCTTGCTTCGTCCCCCGCGTGCTCGTCATCTTGTTTGAGATATTTTGCGGCGCGCGGTACTTAGAATTTTAACAATAAAATTTTACATTAATTTGATTTGTATTTTTTGCCAAACAGGAGTTCGTTTTAATAAACGGCGCGCTGCGAAATTTTACAAGCCTAAATCTCGTAGTGCAAATTTTGGCCAGCTTGCGGCTGGCGTTATTTACGCAGGCGGCAGAAAAAGTGACGCTGCCTTAGTCATGCGTTATTTTGCAAATTTGCGCTTCGGTTGCGACTGCGAGGTCCTTCGGCGCAAGAGCAATCTGTTTTCCCCGCACGCCTGCACTAACATAAATTTTCTCCTGCGTTAGCGCTTTTTCATCGATGAAGGTGCGGAAGTGTTTTTTCATCCCAAGCGGAGAGCAGCCGCCCCTGACGTAGCCGGTGATTTTTTGCAAATCCTTTAAATCCATCAGTTCGCAACGCTTCGCGCCGCAGATGTGCGCGAGCGCCTTAAGATCGAGATTTAGATCGCCTTGCAGGCAGGCTACGACATATTCGTGATCCGCCGTGCAAACTATCGTTTTATAAACCCGCTCAATCGGCTCGCTCACGCTGTTTGCCACGTGTACCGCGTCTAAATTTAAAGGATCCACCGCATATTCTTTTATCTCGTAGTGGATTTTCAGACCGTCCAGTACGCGTGCGGCGTTTGTCTTTGAGCTCATTTCGCCTCCTTAAATTTAATAGCGGATTTTGTTTTCTTTCAAAAAATCGCGCAGATCTTCGTATTCGCTCTGATCAAAATAGCGCCATTTGCCGGGCTTTAGCGTTCCAAGCGTCATTCTACCGAATGCCGTGCGCTTAAGCTCCACGACATCCAGATCGAAATAGCCGAAAAATCTACGCAGCTCGCGGTTTTGCCCCTCGTTAATGATCGCCTTTATCTTCGTATAACCGCCGCTGCTAGGCATTATGCGGTAGCCCAAAAAGGGCTTAAATTCCATCGATCTGATCTTACTTTTGGCGTGCGCGCCCTTGCTTGCGTCTGCGGCGAAAAAGCCCTCGCGGATCGCCGTTACGACCTCATCCCCCACCTCGCCTTTTACCTTTAGATAGTACTCTCGCTCGATGTCGCTGTTCATCAGCGCCGTAGCAATCGCGGGCGCATCGGCCAGCAGCAAAAGCCCTTCGCTTGCAAAATCCAAACGCCCCACGCTAACAAATCTGCTAAACCCCTCCGGCAAGCTATCGTAAATCGTCCGCCTGCCGCGATTGTCCTTTTTAGTAACCAACTCGCCTTTGCGTTTGTTATAAACGATCATCGTAAATTCCGTCTTGGGCTTAATGAGGCGCGAGCCGATGCGGATCTTCTCCTCGCCGCTAACCTCTATAAAATCGCTAACGACGCGGCCGTTAATGCTAACCTTGCCTTGCTTGATTAGCTCGTCCGCCTCACGGCGTGAGTAGGCGGTGTTATGGGAGATAAATTTATTCAGACGCATCTTTTGCATTATTTTAGCCCCAGGCTCGTTAGATCGTGAATGTGCAAGATCCCCGCAGGCACGCCGTTTTCGACCACGGGCAGGACTTGGATTTTGAATTGCTCGATCAAATTTAGCGCGTCTATTGCGAGCATATTTTTATCGTCTAGCATTTTAGGATTTTTTGTGGCATATTTCAGCGCGGCGTCATTGATGTCAAAATCCTCTCGCATCAGTGCGCGGCGCAGATCGCCGTCGCTTAGGATCGCCTCGAGCGTGCCTTTTTCGTTTACTAACAAGACGGTGCCGAGCTTTCCGTGCGTCATAACGTCAATAGCTTGTTTTAGGCTGGCGTTAAGGCTTGCGACGGGCAAATTTTTGCTTTGCATCACATCTTTTACTTTAACGAAAAGCCGCTTGCCGAGGCTGCCGCCCGGGTGAAAATTTGCAAAATCCTCCTTGCCGAATCTACGCTGCCTCATCAAACAGATCGCTAACGCGTCTCCTAACGCAAGTGTTAGCGTCGTAGAAACCGTAGGCGCAGCGCCTAGCGGGCAGGCCTCTTTGACAATATTTAGGCTTATGAACTCGTCGCCAACCTTGCCGAGCGAGCTGTTTTTATCACGCGCCATTGCGATGATCTTTACGCCGAAGCGTTTGAGGTGAGGTAAAATTCTAACCAGCTCCTCGCTCTCGCCGCTAAAGCTGATCGCAAGCACCATATCGTCCTTGCCGATCATGCCCAAATCTCCGTGCAGCGCCTCGGTAGGGTGGACGAAAAACGACGGCGTGCCGGTGCTGGCAAGCGTCGCGGCGATCTTAACGCCTATGTGACCGCTCTTGCCCACGCCGGTGACGATTACCTTGCCCTTGCAAGCTAGGATCAAGTTTACGGCTCGCTCAATTTCGCCGCCGATAAGATCCGCATGCCGCAAAAGCTCCGCTCCTTCGAGCCTCAGCACCTCTCGTGCCGTATCTAAAATTTCACTCATTAAACCTTCTTTTTAAAATTTACTTTCATTTTGCGCCTCTTTGCGCCGCGCCTAAATTTGCGCTAGCTAAAATTTCACGCCTTTGAAATTTACGCCGCAAAATTCTAATCTACAAAATCACGCGCCGCCCTGCCCGTTCGCCGCGGGTTTACTGGACGCTCTTTAAATTTTACTTTACGCCGAAATTGTGCTCGAAATTTTACTCGCCACTTTAAAATTCCGCGCTGCAAAACTCGCTCACATCGCAAAATTTCACGCCCGAGCGCTAACCGGCGCCATTAAAATTTCACTCGCCCGCCGCAGATCAAAGCCTCCTTGCGCGCTAAATTTAGCCACGCTTACATCAAATAGATCACCGGCACGATGGTCGGATATTTTTTGATCTTTCTAAAGATATGCTTTCGCACGGCCTGGCGAATCTTGCCCTCCAGCGCCCAGTGATCGAGCAAAATTTCATCTTTTAAATTTGCTAAAAACTGCTCGATGATGCCCTGCATCTCCTTGGTAAAGTGCGCCGTTTGATTATCGGCGACGAGCCCGTAGGTGATGACGCGCGTCTGAATGAGCCTCTTTTCGTTTTTGTCGATCTGCGCGATGATGACCGCGACGCCCGCATCGGCTAAATTTTGGCGGTGCTTGACGATCTCGTCAGATATCTGCTTATTGATCTGGTTGTCGATGAAGACTTTGCCCGTCTTGACGGTCTTGACGCGCTTTAGATATTTTTCGCAAACCTCCATCTGATCGCCGTCGTTCATCAGATAGATATTTTTCTCCTCGATGCCGCACTCCATCGCGGTCTCTTTGTGCTTTACGATGTGATTATACTCGCCGTGCACGGGTAGGAAAAATTTTGGCTTTATCAAGCGCAGCATGAGTTTTTGCTCCTCGATCGAGGCGTGCCCGCTTACGTGTATCTCGCTGAAGTCCTGATACGCGACCTTTGCGCCGCTTTTTAGCAGGTAGTTAAGCACAGTTGAGACGCTGCTTTCGTTGCCGGGGATTGCTTTGGCGCTGATGATTACTTGATCGGTGGATTTGATTTTAATGTATTTGTGCTCGTCCGTGGCCATGCGGTACAGCGCGCTCATCGTCTCGCCCTGCGAGCCGGTAGTAACGATTAAAACCTCATTATCCGGGTATTTGGAGACCTGATCGGCATCGACGAAGATTTTTTTGTCTAAATTTACGTAGCCAAGCTCCATCGCGGTAAATAAATTTCGTTCCATGCTTCGTCCGATGACGCAGACCTTGCGGCCGTATTTTACACCGCGCTCGATAGCCTGATAGACGCGGTGGATGTTTGAGCTGAAGGTGCTCATTATCACGCGCCCCTTACAGCTTGAAAATATCGTATCAAAGGTCTTTCCTACCGAGCTTTCAGACTTTGTGATCCCCTCTTTGTGCGAGTTCGTGCTATCGCTCATCAAAAGCATAACGCCGCGATCGCCGTAATACGCAAGGCGGTTCAGATCGGTCGGATAGCCGTCAATCGGCGTGTGGTCGATCTTAAAATCGCCCGTGTGGATGATCGTGCCCGCCTTCGTCGTGATCGCAAGCGCGCTTGCATCGATAATCGAGTGCGTTATGTGGATAAACTCGACCTCAAAATCGCCGATCTGATAGAGCTGGCGCTTCTGCACGGGGCGGAAGTAGCTACGCTCGGCTTTTAGGCCGTGCTCTTCAAATTTATTGCTTATCATCCCCAAAGGAAGCGGCGTAGCGTAGATCGGGAATTGAAATTCTTTGAAAAAATATGGCATCGCGCCGATATGATCCTCGTGCGCGTGCGTGATAATGATGCCTTTGATCTTGTTTTTTATCTTTCGTACATAATCAAAATCGGGGATCAAAATATCCACTCCAAGCATACTCTCCTCTGGAAAACTCATACCCACGTCCACGATGATTGCGCTCGTATTGGTCTCAAAAACGGTCATATTCGCGCCGATCTCGCCCAGTCCGCCAAGCGGCGTGATACGCACCGTCTCATCGCTGCGGTTAGCGTTTTTAAGCGGATGTAAGCGCTCCTCGTGGATCAGCTTATTTTCCGCGATCGCCTCTTCCATCGCCTTTTGCCACGGCTCGTTACCAGTAAGACTTTTTGGCATATTTGAGCGCTTTTTATGCTTTTTCTTTTTCTGCAAGTCCGAAGAATTTGTATCTTCTATGGAGCTAGAATTTGCGCCCTTTGCGTTATTGCCGCTTGGCTTTGCACGGCCGTCGCGGTTTAAATTTGAACCGCCCGCGCCGTTTTCGTTGTTTTTTGGGTATGCACCCCCGAAATGCGCACCATTCGCGCCGTCCGTGTCGCCGCGGTACGAACCGCTCGTAGAATTTGATCCGTTGCGAGAGCCGTTTTTTGAACCCTTTGAACGAGCGGAATTTTGCTCGTTTTTCTTGCCTTTATTTTTGCGAGAGCCGTTTTCGTGCTCGCCACCGAATTCCACATCGTCCGCAGAGCCTTCGCTTGCGATAGATTTTTTTAGATTTTCCTTGCGTTTTTTATAGCGATTGCTTTTTTTGAGTCGTTCGACGCCGTTTTCATTTCTGTTTTCTTCCATCTTTTACCTTTAAATTTTTAAAAATTTCTAAAAAAAGGGTGGAATTTAACTCGTGCGCCCGAGCCGTGGGCGGAATTTTCAAATTTAAAAAGATCTCTTCGGCTAAGCCTCTATCAAATTTTGCGCTTAAATTTTTAATAAGCGTCTTTCGCGGCGCGCTGAAAGATACGCGCAAAAAGCTTTTAAATTTCTCGTATTCATCGAGATTTTGGAAGCGGGCGCAACTTTTTACGCCGAGATCATCTGCGTTTATCTCGGTGCCTGGCTTAAAATTTTTGCCTTTTACGAGCCTGATCACCGATGAGGTCACCTTCGGCGCAGGCTCGAAGTAGTCGGGCTCAACGTCGAATAGAAGCTCGCAGCCGCCCGCAAGATCGGCCAGGATCGAAAGGGTGCTAAAATCGTTCTGCCCTGCTCTAGCGCAGAATTTTAAAGCGACTTCCTTTTGGATCATCACCAAAAATCCGCCGCATAGCTCATCGTCGATCGCCTGCAAAATCATCTTTGTAGCGACGTAGTAGGGCAAATTTGCGACTAAAAAATATTCGCCGCGCTCAAGACCCCGCTCCTGCCAAATCCGCAAAGCATCGCCCAAAACGAGCTCAAGCTCGCCGCTAGCGATCTGCTGCGCGAATTTAGCGCTTAAAATTTGATATAAATCTTCATCTATCTCGAAACTTTTTAATCTGTAAAATTCCAAAAGCTTACGAGTTAAATCACCTAAGCCAGCCCCTATCTCAACGACATTCTGTACATTCTCGGGAATCGCTTGGATGATCTTGCTTAAAACGGCTTCGTCTTTTAAAAAATTTTGCCCGAACTCTTTTTTCGCCCTAATCATCGCGAGAGTCTAGCCAAATTTTACTTATAAAGTCATTATGTTAAGTAAAATTTGGCTAAAATCATAAAAAATTTTATTCCAAAGGGCTGCTTTGAATAGATTCGCAAAACGCATAATCCCGTGCCTAGACGTAAAAGACGGACGAGTAGTAAAAGGCGTAAATTTCGTAGGTCTCGTGGATGCGGGCGATCCGGTCGAGATAGCCAAGCGCTACAACGAGGAGGGCGCGGATGAGCTGTGCTTCCTCGATATCACGGCGTCGCACCTTGAGCGCGATACGATCGTGGACGTCGTAGAACGAGTCGCGCGCGAGCTTTTTATCCCGTTGACCGTGGGCGGCGGCATCCGCACGATCGATGACATCTCTCGCCTGCTAAACGTCGGCTGCGACAAAATAAGCCTCAACTCGGCCGCGATAAAAAATCCGAATTTGATAGACGAAGCCGCGAACAAATTCGGCTCACAGTGCGTCGTGGTAGCGATCGACGCAAAACGAAATTCGAGTGAAATTTCGCGCGGCGATTTATATGACACGGCGAGGAATTCAACCGGAAATTTACACGGCGACATGCAAAATCCAGACACAAATTTAGGCAGTGAGGCACGGAATTTTGGAGAGATCTCACGCAGCTCGCAGGATGAAATTTTAACTGGGAACGGCGAGCCTTGCGGCTATAGCGTGTTTATAAACGGCGGCAGGCTGGATACCGGCAGGGATGCACTTGCCTGGGCAAAAGAGGCGCAGGAGCGCGGTGCGGGCGAAATTTTACTCACATCGATGGACTGCGACGGCGTTAAAAACGGCTTTGAGTTAAATTTAACGCGGATTTTCAGCGCGCTTGACATCCCCGTGATCGCAAGCGGTGGCGCAGGTAAAATGGAGCACTTCAAAGACGCATTTTTAGCGGGCGCGGACGCATGCTTAGCAGCATCAATCTTTCACTTTAGAGAGATCGAAATTAAGGCGCTAAAAACGTATCTGCAGGAGCAAGGCATCGAAGTGAGACTGTAAATTTAGCCAGGTTTATACCGCCGGGTTGAAACTTAGCCGTCAAAACGACTAAACAATTAATTTTATTTCAGCCTTTATTATCTTGCAAGTTTTTTGGCAAGCATTATTTTGCTAGGTAAAATTTATTCGTTTTAGCTAAATCATAAGCTTTTTTTATGATACTTTTACATCTTCTACCCGCCACCTGCGCTGCTACCATTATGGAAGGCAAGGGTACAGCTCTCATAGATATTTACTCGATTTATTTTAATTTCATCTGATACTTTACGACGAAAAAATTTCAAAATTTAGCCTTAAATTTATCGTCATTTTGCTATGATTAGAGAAAATAACGAAAGCGTGAATGCGTAAATGATAATCTCTGCTGGACGAAATGAAATTTTTGATTTTGCCCTGCCTATGGGCGTAGGGCTAGTGGATATGAGTATAAATTTGACTAAATTTCTATGCGAAAATAGGCAAAGCTTGCCGAGTGAAATCATTTTCGTGGGTTCTGCAGGGCTATATAAAGAAGGTAAAATTCTAAAAATTTATGAAAGCAGATCGGCTGCAAACTGTGAGATATCGGCGCTTTATGAGCTTTCATACTCTCCGATTAGCTATGAAATTCTAGCTAGAAATTCTGCCGATGTTTCATATGAAACAATAACTAATAGCTCAAATTTTATCACGACCGATAAAAAATCTGCGCTAAAATTCTTTGAGCGAGGTTATGTTTTAGAAAATATGGAATTTTTTGCAGTTCTCAAGGTGGCACAAAAATTTCAAATTCCTGCTTCTGGAATTTTTTGTGCAACGAATTTTTGTGATTCAAATGCTCACACGGATTTTTTAAAAAATCACGCCGCTGCAAAAGAAAATTTAACTAAATATCTAAAAACTAAGGCATTAATTTGAAAAATATCTTTGATTTTACGATGAAAGAGCTTGAAAATTTCGTCGAACCAAAATTTAGAGCCAAGCAAATTTACGAATGGATTTACAAAAAGAACGTGGACGACTTCGCACAAATGCTAAATCTACCAAAAGAGATCCGTCAAAGCTTAGCTCAAAATTTTTATTTAGATCCACTTGAATGCGTCAGATCCGAAACAAGTAGTGATGGCAGTATCAAATATCTTTTCGCTCTCAAAGATGGCAAGACGATAGAAAGTGTCCTGCTATCGATGAAGGATGAGCTGCGAGATGAAAACGAAAAAGTTGTAAGACACGCGCGCTACTCAATCTGCGTAAGTTCGCAAGTGGGTTGTAAAATTGGCTGCACCTTTTGCCTGACAGCAAAAGGTGGCTTCGTACGGAATTTAACTCCAGGCGAGATCGTGGCTCAAATTTGGCTCATCAAGAAAATGAACGCGATCCCGTACGAGCGCCGTGTCAATGTCGTATATATGGGGATGGGCGAACCGCTTAATAACCTAGACAACGTTGCCAAAGCCGTGCAAATTTTAAAAGAAAACGACGGACTCGCCATAGCGCCGCGTCGCCAAACGATAAGTACGAGCGGACTTTCTACGCAGATAAAAAAGCTTGGCGAAATGGATCTTGGCGTGCTGCTTGCAATCTCGCTGCATGCAGTGGATGACGAACTGCGTGAAAAACTAATGCCGATAAATCGCGCCTACAATATCGCATCGATCATGCAGGCGGTGCGCGAGTTCCCAATCGATCTGCGAAAGCGCGTGATGTTTGAATACCTAATGATCGATGGCGTAAACGATCGCCCAAGCGATGCCAAAACGCTAGTGAAGCTTCTGCACGGCATCCGCGCAAAAGTAAATCTGATCTATTTTAACCCGCACGAAGGCTCGAGCTTTGGCAGACCAAGCCCCGAAAATATGGTGAAATTCCAAGACTATCTATGCGCGCACGGTATTACCTGTACGATCCGCCAGAGCAAGGGGCTAGATATCAGTGCGGCGTGCGGACAGCTCAAGCAAAGAAACGAGCAAGGTAAAATTCCAGCTCAAAATGGCGTCAATATGGATAAAATTTTAAAAAGATAGAAAAAATTCGGCGATTGTTTTCAGACCGTAAGGCAGATCGGCAAAAAATTTATAAAGGAGTAGCAATGAACGCGCAAAAAATAATGGATGAGAACAGCATCTTCTTAGACAGATCGCTGCTTAAAAAATCCTAGATCACAAAGACGGAAATTATCCGCTTTATCGAGACAAAATGGGTGGAGGCGGACGATGAGAAAAACCGCGTCTACGACTCATACATCTACGCGGCGCGCATGGTAAATGAGTACAAATGGGCGGACGACGCCTCAAATATGCTGCGCTAGCTAGGCGAGATGGACAAGCGCGCCAGAAGCAATGAAAATCCGTCCTACGTGAGCGATTATTACAAGGGCGAATGCTGCCTGGAGTGCGGAGCAGAGCAGGAGGCGCTTAAATTTTTGCGCAAAAGCTACGAAGCGAATGAGGAGTATCTTTTCACCCGCAGTCCAAAGGTCGCGGAGTTTTTTAATCCACATCTTGCGGAGCCTAAAATTTTACCTAAATTTGAAGATGAGGAATATGAGGACTTTAGTTTCCCGCTGCGGCTGGAGTATTTCGGCAAAGCTTTAGAGCAAGAGGGCGAGTTTCGCTGCACCTTTTTAGATGAAGACGGCGAGGAGACGGACGAGCCGAGCCAGGCGCAATCGGACGCACTAGAGTTTCTAAAGCAAAATCAGGAAGAATTTTTAACGGACATCTTAGCTGAAATTTTAAAAAACTACCCAAAATGGCAGGAGATCTACGACTATCCGAGCGAGACGAAAAGCGATTTCATGCCAGGCATCTGCACGCCGCAAGAGCTTAGAGAACTATTGGAGTTACAAAATATCTATATCCTAGGCGACACAAAAATCGGCTTTCAGTTTAGCTGCTCGTGGGATATGGAGCATGGCCTAGGCGTGATGACGCGCAAAGGCAAGGTCATTAATATCGGCGAAGCGGAAGTAGCGTTTATGGCTATTTGAATTTAGTTTAAAATAATTGTTTATTTGAAACTTTGCGTAAGTTGCGAAATTATGACGATTATAAAGTATAAATACGCATTTAGCTACATGCTTTATGGCAATCGGATCCGCGTTTATATAAATTTAGCCGCGTGCGATAGTAGCCAAAAATTATTTTCCTAAATTCTAATTTTATTAGAAGAGATTTTAAAGCAGAATTTTTCAAAGTTCCAAAAGGCCACTGAATAAAATCAAGAATTTAAACCAAAATAAAAGACTTATCAGAATGATAGGTTAACGCGCCGCATAAAAGAAATTTATCCTAGCACTATAGATTGCGGCAAAGCGAGTAATTGCTAAAATTTTAAAATTTTTATGGCATATCGTAAGGCGTAAAAAACTAATAAAATTTAAAAACAAAACGTGCTTACAATAAATGTACGTCTAGGCGCCTTATCATCGTAGTAGAATTTATCATCCCGCCTTGCGCTTTAGTGAATATAACTAGATTTGACTTATTTGATTTATGACGCACGCTATATTTGACCTTTTAACAAATCTCATTAAAAGCTACGCGAAAATTCCAAGAAATTTTGTACACGCCAAGCTTTTAAATATGCGCACAAAATAAATTCTTATCTTAAAAATTTATCTGATCCGCCAAAGCATCCAGATTTTATTGAGTTACTCAAATTTTACCGATTTTCGCGAGATTATAAAACTCTTTCGCGGCATCGAATTTGCTTTTTATCTCGTATCGTTCGCCACTCAGTTCAAAGCAAATCGCATTCGCGTGCAGTAGCAATCTAGGCGCCCCTGTCGTCCTGATCCGCTCCGTCTCATCCATTTTTTTATCCAATATCAGCTCCGCTTGCTCTCGCGAAAGCCCATACAGCGGCTCTCCCGATATCGGCGTACCCGCGGCAAATAGATGCAGCCTGATCTGATGCTGCCTACCCGTCAGCGGATAGCACTCAATCAGGCTAGCGTCCATGTCCTCAAAATATCGCAGCGGGCGAATCAGCGTGATTGCCTCCTTGCCATCGCGCGATATTTTCATACGAATTTTAAGATCGGCGAACTCGCCGCTAGGGGCGATCGGAGCATCGATCACAAACCCCTCAAAATCCTTTAAAAATTTCAGTTTCTCACTAAATTTTGCGTATTTTGCAGGCTCAAATTTTTTAAAATTTACGCAGCCCGTAGAAGTAGCCGGCAAAGATTTAGCCACAGATAAGGCGCAAGGTTTATGTCCGTTATCCGCGCTACTCATCGCGATAGCGGGTTTAAGCTTATCACTCACGCCGCAGGATAAGTCATCAAATTCAAATCCGCCGCCAACATCACCAATAGGAGCGCCAGATTTAAATTTAGCCTGCGCACCGCCAGATAGAGCGCTGCGCCGCAATCCCCTACTCGCACCATTAGACAAGATATTAAATCCAAATTTATCGCCTGCCCCTTTTAAAGCTCGCATATCGCACAGATCCGATATGTTATCTGGTAAACTCACAGCATCACCCGCAAATTTTGATCCGCAAATTTCATCCGAGCCTAGCGCATAACAATCCTCTATCTCGCCATTGCAAGCAGCACCTTGCAAATCACCTCGCAAGCCCTCTCTCAAATCTCCTTGCACGAGCGCTAGATAGCTTTTCATCACCCTACGCTGTTCGAAGCACTTTTTAAGCTCGCGCGCCGCGTCTTTATCCTTGGCGACGATAAGAATTCCGCTGGTTTCTAAATCAAGCCTGTGCGCCACGCACGCGTCCTGCCCGTATAGCGACCAGATCTCGTCATACATATTATAAGGCGAGTTGCGCCCGCTTGGATGGCTTAAAATTCCACTCGGCTTGTCAAATGCCGCAAACGCATCGCACTCAAAGATCGGCTTCAGTCCGCGCGGCTTGCATTTGTAATCAATCAAAAAAATTTCTCCGTGCGCGACGGAATTTTTATGCAAATTCTGATCCTTTGCATCGGTTACGCGATGCTTGTCACAGATGCGCTGCGCGGATTTCATATCGTATCCGAGGCTAAGCAGAATTTCGTAAATTTTGCGCCCCTCAAAGCTTCCCAAGCTTCTTTTCTCATAACCCATATTAAACTTTCAGCCCCATTTTTATATAATTTTTGTCATCATTATACAAGAAATTCTAACCGAAAGGCTACTAAAATGGTCGAAAGATACGCAAGAAAAGAGATGTCTGAAAAATGGAGCTTGCAAGCCAAATATGACGCGTGGCTAAAAGTCGAGCTCGCAGCGGTTAAGGCGTGGAATAAACTAGGTCTAATAAGCGACTGCGATAAAGATAAAATTCTACAAAACGCAAGCTTTAGGATCGAGCGGATAGATGAGATCGAAAAGACGACCAAGCACGACGTCATCGCGTTTCTAACGAGCGTGAGTGAGAGCCTTGGGCAGGAGAGCCGCTTCGTGCATTACGGAATGACTAGCAGTGACTGCATCGATACCGCCGTCGCGCTACAAATCAAAGAAAGCATGGAGCTCATCATTGAGGATGTGCAAAATTTAAAAGCTGCGATAAAATCTCAAGCCATGAAGCATAAAATGACACTGATGGTCGGGCGCAGCCACGGTATCCACGGCGAGCCGATCACTTTCGGACTCGTGCTTGCGGTCTGGTATGATGAGATAAATCGCGCGCTAGAGCTTTTGCAACACGCAAAAAGCGTCATCAGCTACGGCAAAATAAGCGGTGCGATGGGGAATTTCGCCCACGCTCCACTAGAGTTGGAAGAGCTAGTGTGCGAATATCTGGGGCTAAAGCCCGCTCCTGCATCCAATCAAGTCATCCAGCGCGATCGCTACGCGCAGGTAATGAGCGCACTTGCGATCCTGGCTTCCAGCTGCGAAAAGATCGCTATCGCAATCCGCCACTATCAACGCACCGAGGTTTATGAGGCAGAGGAATTTTTTAGCCCAGGTCAAAAGGGCAGCTCTGCGATGCCGCACAAACGAAATCCTGTGCTTAGCGAAAACGTAACGGGACTATGTCGTATGATCCGTAGCTTCGCAATACCCGCGATGGAGGATGTAGCGCTATGGCACGAACGCGATATCAGCCATAGCTCAGTCGAGCGATTTATCCTCCCCGACGGCTTTATAACCGCCGATTTTATGCTAAATCGCTTGACAAGCTTGATTGAAAAACTGCTAGTATATCCTGAAAATATGATGAGAAATCTAAATTTAACCGGTGGGCTCGTGTTTTCGCAGCGCGTGCTGCTAGAACTGCCTAAACGAGGAGTTAGCAGAGAGGATGCTTATAAGATCGTGCAACGTAATGCAATGAAGGTCTGGGCGGATCTGCAAGAGGGTAAAAAAGCTATAGATGAGCAAGGGCATAGCCTATTTTTGCAAAATCTGCTAGCAGATACAAAGCTACGAGAAAAGCTAAGCGAAAGCGAGATCAAAGAGTGCTTCGACTACGGATATTACACCAAAAACGTAGACGCGATTTTCGCTAGGGTTTTTGGCAAATAGCAGACACGTGGCTTGCTATTTTAAAGCTCCGAATGGGCCTACAAAATATAGCGAAGTGGCTAGAAATTTATGTTTGCGCCGAAGCACTTTAATAACCGCGATTAAAATTTTAAAATTTTGATAAAGATAAAATTTTAGTAAAAGCGTAGCGCTTGCGGATTAATCTAGCATCTAAATCCGCAAGAACAAGCGCCACTGCTTTTACCATGAATTTATAAAGGCAAAATTCTACGCTTGCGGTTAATCTTAAAATCGTAAAATTTAATGCTTTAAAACGGTAAAATTCTTAGGTGTAGTAGTTTTTAGAATTTTACCGCAAAATTTAAGTGCTAATCCCGAAGATGTAAATGCGAGATTTCCATAAAGCAAAATGGCATTTCTGCGTTGGCTCAAGCTAGGGGTCGCAAGATATCCGAAGCAATTATGAAACAAATTTAAAGTGGCAAATGGAGATATTGATAAAATTCCGCTTTTTCAACTTGAAATTATAACGATTCTTAGAAAAAAGCAGATTGAGTAAAATTTCATAAATTCCATCAATTTAAGCGCTTAGCAGATAGCACTAAAAATAGGAAATTAAGCTTGTGTAATGATAATTTTAAAAATTTTAAAATTTTATACGCGCAAGCGGGTAAAATTTGACGTCTAGCACCGGTAGCACCCTTGATTATCATATAATTGCATTTGAATTGCTAGCAAATTTCGGATTAACAATTCTGCGATTTGATGTCTAATAATTATTTGGAATTTAAAATGGATGGAGCGGGAGTTCGTTCGCCCCATCCTCTGCGCCAGTACGTTAGAATTTTTAAAATTTAAAGTTATACCCTAGATAGAGCCCGTGGTTAGTCTCATATACCTTGTCTACATCCTCTCCAAGCTTACTGGCCTTGTACCTCGTGTAGTCCGCTTTGTAGCCAAACTCGATCTCATTATGCTCATCAAAGCTATATAGCCCGCCCAGCCTTGCGCCAATTACCCAGCCAGGCAGAGTCTTTGAAAGCGAATCGCTGCTTCCGTTAGATTCGTCATACGAATAAATTTTATATTTCAAAAATGAAACTCCCGTATAAGCGCCTGCTACGAGTTTAAAGCCGTTTATAATCTCAGGCGTAAAATCCCCGCCTACGAGCAAGCTATGCTTATTCCACTCGTGTTTAAATATGATGTCCTCGTCAGTGCCAGTTTTCGAAGCTTTGAAATCATACAAGTACTCGCCGTACGCCCTAGCTATACCAAAATCATAGCCGCCTTTAAAGCCGAGCGCAGCCTGACCCTTATTATCTTTATTCGTGCCAGAATCGTCCTCGTCAGACCATTTAGTAGTGATGCTGGATTTAAAAGAATAATCTCCCTCGATACCTAAAAATATCCCCTCGCCGAAGCTTGAGCTTGCGCACACCGCAGCGGCAAACGCCGCGATTAAAATTTTGTTTTTCACATTTTCTCCTTACAATTTATAATTTCGGGCTTTCCACCGCCGCCGCTTTTGCCATTTTACCGCTTGCTATCTTTAAGCGTCTTCCGCCAAGCTCGCTCATAAGCGCGTTTAAAATTTGTTGATTATAATATCCTTTTTTTGAAATTTCGATGAATTTTGCGACAAGACTTGGAATTCTATCTCGATTGCCAGCACGGAATTCGACGAAATTCTACTCCATCTCCTGCGCGCAGTTAGCAAATTTAATCTCGGGTGTCATTAAAAAATAATCTGTGATGAAATTTAAAGCGCTTACTTAGTTGTTCGTTTTTATGTATAATTTAAAATTTACACACGAGATAAGTGCCGTGTTACCGATAGTAACTGCACTTTTAAAAATTTAAGACGATTTGATTTGGAATTTATAAAATTCCCGCCTCATTTTTGTATCATAAGCCAAATCCAAAAAAGGAGTATCTATGGAAGAACACAAAGTGGAGTTACGCAACTCCCGCTTACAAGGACCACTGGACTCAGACGTAGACGAGCTGGGTTTAGACAGACTAACCGACACCGTGCCGTTTCCTAAGCGTGGTGTCATCATTATGGCGATTGCCGCTGCTGTGGGCTTTGCGCTATATGCCGCGTTACCATTTGAGCCTAATGTCAAAAAAGGCCTTGCGCTGCTTGCTTTTATCGCGATTATGTGGCTTACAGAGGCCGTGCATATCACGGTAACCGCGCTTATGGTGCCGGTGCTTGCGGTAGCTATCGGACTTGGTAAATTCGCTAAAGATGGCACTTTCACGGCTGCCACCATCAAAAGCACGCTTGCAAATTTTGCAAACCCTACGATCTTTACCTTTTTCGGCGGCTTCGCGCTGGCAACGGCTCTGCATATGCAAAAGCTCGATAAAAAGATCGCGATGTGGCTAATCGCCCGCGCAGGCGGTCGCTTGGGCGTGGCTGCGATTTTAATCTGCCTTGCTACGGCGATCCTTTCGATGTGGGTTTCAAACACCGCAACTGCTGCGATGATGCTTCCGATCGCGCTTGGAATTTGCGCCAACATGGACGAGAGCAAAGATCGCGGCACGCTCGTGTTTTTGCTTTTAGGCATCGCGTATTCTGCAAGCATCGGAGGTTTGGGCACGCTCGTGGGATCTCCGCCAAATTTAATCGTGGCTCAAGCCTTGCACTACAGCTTCGCGGACTGGATGAAGGTAGGTTTACCACTAATGTGCGTGATGCTGCCGATAATGCTTGCGGTGCTTTATATAATTTTCAAGCCGAATTTAAGTCATAAAATAGAGATGGATCTGGAGCATATCCCTTGGACGCGCGAGCGCATTATTACGATCGTCGTATTTGCTCTAACAGCGCTTGGCTGGATATTTTCGAAACAAATTTCAGCTCTTGTGGGCTTTAAAGTGGATGATGCTTACGTCGCCATCTGCTCGGCAGTCGTAATCGTCATACTAGGGCTTGCCAAATGGCACGATATCGCCGAAAACACCGAGTGGGGCGTGCTGTTGCTTTTCGGCGGCGGACTTACGCTAAGTGCGGTTTTAGGCGATTCTGGAGCTTCTAAGGTGCTTGGCGATCTAGTCGCGCACACTTTCGGCGGAGCGCCTACTTACATCGTACTTTTGGTAACGGCGGTTTTCATCATCTGCCTTACGGAATTTACGAGCAACACCGCCTCTGCTGCACTTTTAGTGCCTGTATTTGCGGGAGTAGCGGCGCAAATGGGGCTGCCAAAAGAAACTCTTACTATAGTAATCGGTGTGGGCGCAAGCTGCGCTTTCATAATGCCAGTAGCGACGCCGCCGAATGCTTTGGTTTTCGGCACGGGACGCATTCGCCAGGCGGAAATGGTACGAAGTGGCGGAATTCTAGCGATATTCTCCGCGTTTTTGGTTTCGGGATACGCGTATATTTTTTACTCGTAAAATTCCGTCAAAATTCTATAGTCCGGGTATCTGCTCGGACTAAATATATTTATAAGATATATTTTTAAACTCCTAAATTTTCGGAATTTTTATAAAAAAATTCTAATTTAATACTATTTTAATCAGTTATCTGTATAATACGCATATTTTACGGAAAGAAGATTTTATGGATTTTGATTTTATAGCTAAATTTAGCCCAATGTTCGTAAAGGCGGGGGTTTTAACACTGAAGCTTGCATTTTACGGGATTTTACTATCCATCATCATCGGTTTTATCTGTACGTTGATAAAATACAAAAGATTGCCTCTATTAAGTCCGCTCGTGAGCGCATATATCGAGCTATCGCGTAATACTCCGCTTTTAATTCAGCTATTTTTTCTATACTACGGCCTGCCGAAGTTGGGCGTTCAAATTTCGGGCTTTACCTGCGCGATCGTAGGTCTTGCTTTTTTGGGCGGCAGCTACATGAGCGAGAGCTTTAGGCTCGGCTTTGAGGCGATAAAAAAATCCCAGATTGAAAGCGCGATGAGCCTCGGTCTTAGTGAGGCTCAGATAGTCTTTTACGTCGTGCTGCCGCGCGCCTTTGCGATCGCCCTGCCCTCCATCAGCGCAAACATAATCTTTCTGCTTAAAGAAACCTCGATCGTTAGCATCGTAGCGCTTGCCGATCTCGTTTATGCCGCAAAGGACGTGATCGGGCTGTATTACAAGACGAACGAGGCGCTATTTATGCTAAGCGTTTCGTATCTGATCATAATCCTGCCGCTTTCGCTAGCGCTTACGCTGCTTGAAAAGCGCCTTGCGTATATGAGAGGCTAGCGATGGAACTCTTAAGCGGCGAAAATTTAATCAGGCTTCTTGGCGGGCTTGGGGTCACGCTGCAAATCGCGCTTATCTCGATCGCGGTTTCGCTGGTACTGGGCTTGGTACTTGGAATTTTAATGGCCTCTGGGCGCAGAGCCTTATACATCCCGCTTAAAATTTGCCTGGAGATCGTGCGGATTATGCCGCCTATCGTTTGGCTATTTATCGTATATTTCGGCGCGAGCAAGGCATTTGGCATACACATCTCAAATATCGCGGCTTCGATCATCGTCTTTAGCGTCTGGGGCGTTTTTGAGATGATGGATCTGGTGCGCGGCGCCGTGCTTAGCATCCCCAAGCATCAGTTCGAAAGCGCCGAAGCGCTCGCATTTAGCAGATCTCAAATTTATCTCTACATCATCCTGCCGCTTGCGATGAGGCGCCTAGTGCCCGCAACGATAAATTTATTCAGCAGGATGATAAAAACAACCTCGATCGCCGTACTAATCGGCGTTATCGAGCTCGTCAAGGTCGGGCAACAGATCATCGAAGTGAATGTCTTTCGCGACAATTACGCGCCGCTAATCATCTACGGAGCGATATTTTTCGTATATTTTTTGATCTGCTATCCGATCTCGGCGCTTTCGAAAAAACTAGAAAACAGGTGGAGCTGATGGAAATTTTAAAAATCGATAAAGTCAATAAATTTTACGGCGAGCTACACGCGCTAAAGGACATCAGTCTTAGCGTCGCACAGGGCGAAGTCGTTGTGATCCTAGGCCCTAGCGGCTGCGGCAAAAGCACCCTACTTCGCACGATAAACGGGCTAGAGCCGGTACAAAGCGGAAATTTTATAATCGAAGGCGAGCGGATCGATCAAAATTTCAAAGAGTGGCGCAGGATCAGACAAAAAATCGGCATGGTCTTTCAAAGCTACGAGCTCTTCGACCACTTAAATGTACTACATAATATAATCCTAGGTCCCGTGAAAGTTCAAGGCGTACCGCGCGAGCAAGCTGTAGAGCTAGCCAGGCATTGGCTCAAAATCGTAGGACTAGAAAATAAAGAGCGAGCCTACCCCAAAGAGCTTAGCGGCGGGCAGAAGCAGCGCATCGCAATCGTACGAAGCCTTGTGATGAAGCCCAAGATCATGCTTTTTGACGAGGTTACCGCAGCACTTGATCCCGAGATCGTGCGCGAGGTGCTCGACGTAATGCTAAATCTCGCCAAAGAGGGGCAGACGATGTTAATCGTAACGCACGAGATGGGCTTTGCGCGCGCCGTAGCCGATCGTATAGTTTTTATGGATGAGGGAAGCATCGTCGAGATCAATGAGCCGGAGGCGTTCTTCACCGCTCCGAAGAGCGAGCGCGCGAAGAAATTTCTAAATATGTTCGAATTTAAAAAATAAATTTTAATAAAGGAGAAAAGATGAAAAAAACGCTAAGCACGCTTTTTATCTTAGGTGCGTTATTTTTCGCAGGTTGCAACGACGAGGGCAAAGGCTCCTCAAATTCCGCACAAGGTTCCGCCGCTCCGCAAAGCTATATCGACGGGATCAAAAAGCGTGGTGTGGTAAGGATCGCGGTTTTCGGCGACAAGCCGCCGTTTGGTTACATCGATGAGGCGGGCAAAAACGCGGGATATGACGTGTATTTTGCAAAACGTATCGCAAAGGAGCTCTTAGGAGATGAGAGCAAGGTTCAGTTCGTGCTCGTAGAGGCCGCCAATCGCGCGGAATTCTTGGCGTCTGATAAGGTCGATATCACGCTTGCAAATTTCACCGTCACGCCGGAGCGCAAAGAGGTCGTGGATTTCGCGCTACCGTATATGAAGGTAGCTCTCGGCGTCGCGAGCAAGGACGGCGATATCACCGACGTTTCGCAGCTTAAGGACAAAACGCTTTTAATCAACAAAGGCACGACCGCGGATCTGTATTTTACGAAAAACCATCCCGAGATCAAGCTTTTAAAATTTGACCAAAATACCGAGACTTTTGGTGCGATGCTGGATGGCAGGGGCGACGCAATCGCGCATGATAATACGCTTTTGTTTGCGTGGACGAAGTCAAACCCTGGCTTTAAGGTAGGTATCCGCTCGCTCGGCGATCAGGACGTCATCGCGCCTGCGGTCAAAAAGGGCAACGACGAGCTTCGCAAATGGCTTGACGATCTAATCGTAAAGCTCGCGGACGAGAAATTTTTCCACGCCGACTACGACGCGACGCTAGCGCCCGTATACGGCGACGACATCAAAGCTGACGACGTCGTAATCGAGGGCGGGAAGCTATAAATTTTGATTCGCCGTCTAGTTTAGCAGGGCGATATTGTTAAGTCCTGCACCTCGCAGCGACGAGCCGCCGTATCTTCACTGAACGGCGGCTGTAAACGCTAAAAGTGGCGGCGAACGCTTCTATACGCTAGCTAAATTTATCGATCTAGCGGCAAAGTTTTGCTCTCGCACGGTAAATTTAGCCGCCGAGTAAATTTTAGCCGAGATGGAATGCAGCCTAGCGCGGGTCGTCGCGGTAAAATTTAAGTCGCGCGCGGCGGCGTAAAATTTCAAGCGACAGTAGAATTCTAATACAAACTGCTCGTGTGGTAAAATTTATGCCGCACGAACGATGGTAAATCGCAAGCGTCCGCTCGTTAAACGGATCGGGAATTTATAAAATTTTATCGACTCAAGGCGGCTTGTAAATTCTGCGCGGCTAAATTTCCCGTACTGATTTAAGAGCCAAATGCATAAGCCGCGCAACGCATCCATTTCCACGCTCAGCTACAAAGCACATCTGTGCCGCCAAGCCTACGGATCCCGCGCGCTTTGTCTGCATATCTGTGTATCGCCGGAGCCGTATACGACCCGCCGCCGTCATACTTCACAGCGCCGCCGCTTGCCTCATTCGCTCCAAATTTTACGGTTCAAATTTAGCTCGCTCACGATGCCCACAAGCGCGCCGATCTCATCTACGTAGAGCGCCATCGTGGCGTCCTGCTTTAGCGAGCAGTCGATTCTAGGCTCGAAATTATCGTGCCAGGTCTCGATCGCCACGTAAATTTTATCCTCCCTTAGCACCGCGTTTATCTGCGAGCCCAGCCTTAGATAAATCTCCGTCAGCCGCTGCATCAAAAGCGGCGTCAGAGCGTATCTCGCGCCCACTTGATCGGTCGTATAGACGTCGAAAAACTCCTCAAATTTCACGTCGTCCATATTCGCTCGCTGCCCGTATTTGCGCAGATTTCGCGAGTTTTTGTGACACACCCGCACCTCGCAGTTAAGCCTTTTATGAAAATCCGCGACGAAAAGCACTCCTTGAAATTTTACGTCGGTGCGAGTGCCGTTTTTGGTGCGCACCTTTTCGGCGGCGTAAAAGTCGCTAAATCTAACGCGCACGCCCTGCACCTCCCCGCTCATCATATCCTCGCTCGATTGCTCGTTTGTGTAGCAGTCGTAAATTTCAAAAAACTCATCTGCTGTAAGCCCGCCACTTTCATCGTAGCTAAGCCCGAAGCTTTTTGCGATGCTCGCGACGACCCTGTTTTTAAAATTTGATCTGAAATTCCGTCTTTTACTCGCCGTCAAAAGAGCGCTCACGACGCCGTAAACAGCCACGCTGAAAAATGCTCCGACCGCCATCTCCTCCCAAAAGAGCGTCACCAGTGCGCCCACGCCGGTCCCTACGGCAACGGCGATTAGACCGGCCTTTTTCACCGCTTCTTGCAGCGCCGCACGCTCATCCTCTAGGCTCTGCAGATCGGCTAGAAAGTTAAATTTTGATCCGGCTGCTCCGTCTTTTTCGCTCCCGCCTTCTCTTTCGGCGGCTTTGGGCTCAAACCTCCCGCAAGTAGCGCTCATGCGGCTATCGCTGTCTTTAAAGCCGCTACCCTCGCCCGCTTCGGCTTTTAACACCTGCCCCTCTTTCGCATAGGCACTTAAAATTTGCCCATCTTGCGCCGCACCCTGCCCTAGCGCGCCCGTATCTTGCGCCGTATTAAAGCCGCTAAATTTATCAAAATTTGCGCGCTGCGCGTCACCGTTTTTACTAGAGCTCACGCTGCAAAATAGTTGGTAGAGCAGTCCGTTTAAAACTGGAAAGATGATGAAAAGCGCGATTATAAGCCAGTTTGTATCAAACGAGATAGGCTCCGCCCCGGTATTCAAAAACACATAGAGCCCGACTAGTAGCAGGATTATCAAAAATGAGACAAGCTTGCTAATGCGCGCGAGCTTTTCGCGCCGTTTTTCAAGCAGGTAAAGCTCTTCTAGATCGCCGTTTCTATCCATAATCCGCCTTTTGTAGCGCATTTAAGCGCTAGTATTTGCCGCGCGCCAAATTTAAACGTTTGCGCGCCGCCGCCTGATCGTCGCTAGATTTAGCGCAAGCTCGCGCCCTGCCGCAAAATTTTAAAATTTACTCCGCTGCTTTAAATTTAGTCGCCATAAAATTTTAAATTTCGTCCTTGCCGCGCCGCAGTTCGTTTAATGCGGGCAAATCTTTAGCGCCTCTTTCAGCCGCCCTAGCCCGTCTTTTAGCAGCGCCCTAGAGGTCGCGATATTTAGGCGCAAAAATTTCTCGCCGCCCTTGCCGTATTGCGCGCCGCAGGAGAGATACAGCCCCGTTTTTTCGCGGATGAAGCGCGCAAGCTCCGCGCTATCCTGCGTGTAAGCGCCCGCATCAAGCCACATCAGATAGGTCGCGTCTTGCGGCACGACGCGCACCTGCGGAAGCTCACGCGCGATAAATTCCGTCGCGAATTTGCGATTTTCGCTGAGGTATTCGCGCAGAGCATCCAGCCACGCCGCACCCTTCGTAAATGCGGCGATCGCGCCCTGGACGCCGAAAAAATTCGGCTCGGCGATGTCGTCGGAATTTAGCGCCTTTGAAATTTTATGACGCAAGCGTTTATCCGCGGCAAAAACTGCCGCGCTCTGCAGCCCCGCGATGTTAAACGCCTTGGTTGGCGCGATTATGCTAGCCGAAATCCTCTCGCAGATCTTACTCGCGGCAGCAAATGGCGTGTAACGCACGCCGGGCTCGGTCAGATCGCAATGCACCTCATCGCTAAGCACCGTCACGCCGTGCTTCTCGCACAGCTCGCCGATACGAGCAAGATCGTCCCTGCTAAAGGTGCGGCCGACTGGATTATGTGGGTTACAAAGAATAAAAAGCGTCGTCTGCGGATCGGCGAGCTTAGCCTTCAAATCCTCCCAATCAATGCTATAATCGCCGCCGGCGTAGGCAAGCTCGTTTTCTATCGGCACGCGGGCGGCGTTTTTGATGCAGTAGTAAAAGCAGTTATAAACCGGGCTCATCAGCAGCACGTTTTCGGCGGGCGAGGTGAGCTTGCGGATGATCGAATCGATCGCAGGCAGCGTGCCGCCAGCATAGATCAGCCACTCCTTTTGGATTTCATAATCGTGGCGCGCGAGCCACCAGCCTTGATACGTGCTGCGCCACTCATCATCTACAAGCGAATAGCCCAAAACTCGCTCGTTCAGCCGCTTTTGTAGAGCCTCGATGATCTCGGGCGCTACGGCAAAGTCCATATCCGCGACCCACATCGGAAGCTCATTCTCGCCTACGTCCCATTTAAGCGACTTCGTGCCGCGGCGGTTTGGCAGGGTGTCGAAGTCGTATTTCTCCTTGCCGCTTATAAAATCAAAAAGTCCCATCTTACGCCCTTAATTCAGTAATGATTTCAGTTTTAGACGCGTCCGTTGCGCCATCTAGGATCAGTTCGCCGATGCTTGCCGCGCGGATTAGCCCGCTGCTCGGATTTTTGACGCTATCGATCGCGCCTTTTACCTCGGCACGGACATCGCTGTATTCAAACGCTAACGTCGTATTTATCAGCTCGCAGTCTTGCAAGAGTAAATTTTGCATATAGCAAAAGCCCTGCAGGCTCTCGATCTTGCAGTTTCGCAGCGTTACATTTTTAGAATTCCATCCAAAGTACTCGCCCGCGATGAAGCAGTCTTCGACCACGATATTTTCGCAGTTCCAAAACGCGTCCTTGGAGAGGAGCTTGGAGTTTTTGATCGTTACGTTTTTGCAGCCGTCGAAGCAGTAATCCCCAAAGAGCGATAGATTTTCGATGCTTAAGTTTTCGCAATCAAGCCCGAAATACGCGCCCTTTGCGGTGACGTTTTTTAGCGTGACGTCGCTGCAGTGCCACAAGGTCTCTTGCGCATCATGAAATTCTACGTTTTGCAGTGCGGCATCTTTTACGCGGCGAAGCCCCTTGGGCGCGCCGTAGAGGCAGTCTTTTAGCACCACGCCGCGGCTATACCAGAGCCCTGCGCGCGCGACCTCGTCGAATAAGCAGTCCTGCGCGCGGATATTTTCGGCGTACCAAAACGGATATTTCCACTCAAATTTACAGTTTTGCGCGACGATATTTGCGCTGTGCTTTAGTGGCGACTCGCCCTCGCCGAAGACGGAATTTTCGATCCGCAGATCCTTTGCGCCGAACAGCGCGCGCTCGCCGCTAAAGTGCTTTTGTCTTAATATTTGCATGGCTTTCCTTAGATTTAAAATTTGCTTCAGATTATACAAGGAATTTTAAAATTCCGCGTAGCTTAGGCGTATGAAACGCAAGCGAATTTTAAAAATTTTAAAATTTAGAGGCGGCGAGGGGCTAAATTTGACGCGCCTCGGTAGTGGTTACGAAACATATGCGGCGAATGCGCGGCAAATAGCCGCGCGCTTATAAAGGCGTTTTTGTAAACGCCCTAATGAAGCGCGCCTAGATCACTACGGCTATTCGCGTATTCGTTTAGGCACCCATATCTGCCCACGATAGGCACCACTTGAAAGCCGAATAAAAATTTATCGCGAGCGGCGCCTTATAAAATTTGTAAAATTTTCTACAATCAACGTGCAAGTTCCCCTAAAGCGTCGTGTCTGAAAAAGCGCAAATTTTACCCCGCGCACAAACTGGGCGCATCTAATGCTCGTGGTGATGCAAATGGATGTCTTCGCCTCGGTCTCGATCTGTAGCACGCTTTCGTAGATCAAAATACACAAAAAGCCCGCTAGGCTCGCCATCCTCGTAAATTTCAAGTTTGTAGCGCATTACGGCGTGCGTGCACACTGCAACATCAAGCGTCGCTTCATAGCCGTCTACACTGCGCTTTAGCGGGAATTCCGCATTGCCCATATTCATACTCACGCCCGAAATTTTAACGCTCGGATTTTTTAGCTCACGCGAAATTCCGCTTATTTTTAGCTCGTTTACTCCCGCTTCGATCGGATGGCGCGCTACGCTAAAGAGCGCCTTCTGCCCGCCGGCGTTAGTCTCGCAGTCCTGTGCGGCTAGATTGCAGCCCAGACGCGTCCTTATATCCTTAAATAATGCATCGCTCTCATCCGCGCCAAATCCTAAAGTAGCGGCAAAAATCAAGCTAAAACGTAGAGCCTTTATCATTATGATCCTTTGTAAATGAAATTTGCGCGCAATTTTAGCAGAAAATTCTGCGCCTATTAAAAATATTTATTAAAATTTTAGCTAAAATAATGATATCTTTTACGAAAGGATAAAAAAATGGCTGAGTTTTTAATCAAAGACGCCAAGGATGGCTGCAAATTCGATCTACTCTATGACGGACACGTGCTATGTACCTCCGAGGTTTACACGAGCAAGGCCGCTTGCAAAAACGGCATCGAAAGCGTCGCAAAAAACGCCGCGCTAAATAAGATCGAGGATCAAATCTCAGGCGGCGAGAAGCTAAACAATCCGAAATTTGAGCTTTACACCGATAAAGCAGACAAGGTTCGCTTCCGCCTAACGGCTAGCAACGGACAGATCATCGCCGTCAGCAAGGATTTTGAGGTCAAGGCGGACGCCCTAA
Organism: uncultured Campylobacter sp.; assembly: GCF_963518785.1. NCBI lineage: Bacteria > Pseudomonadati > Campylobacterota > Epsilonproteobacteria > Campylobacterales > Campylobacteraceae > Campylobacter > uncultured Campylobacter sp. Next base: position 141,194 of record NZ_CAUQKJ010000003.1, on the reverse strand, counting down.
AAGTAATAGAGCTTATCGTAAAACAGGCCCCGAAAGCCAAGATCAAGGAGGCGTAAATGGACATAAATGGACTTGTAAATATGGTCTCTGCGCTCAAAAGCGACGATAAAAATTTAAGAGAATTTCAAAGCGGTCCGGTCGCTTTTATCGAAAAATTTCTAGGCGTGGATCTGCCCGACGATCAGATAAATGCGATAATTGCGGGCATCAGCTCAAATTTTTTAAGCAAAAACGAAAGCGGCGGATCTAGCTCGCTAGGCTCGATGCTGGGCGGACTTTTGGGCGGCGGCGAGGACGTGCAAGCAAACGCCGTCGATAGCAAAGGGGTGGATTTTAGCGCGCTGATCAGCAAAATCGCAAGCGCCAAGCTCGACCTCAACGGCGACGGCAAAATCGATATCAACGACGCAAGTAACTTTTTGGGCGATCTTTTAGGAGACGGTGCAAACGGCGAAAATAAGGGGTTAAGCTTAGGCAGCCTGCTAAAAACGTTTAAAATTTAAACGAGCTAAATTTCAAACGCAGGCCGGATTTTGCGCGACGATGTTTAAATTTGCGCGCGCTATTTTAATCCGCGCCTGCGCCGTTTAAAGCTCGCGTGAAAGGTCTAAATTTACGCTGTATTGCGCGCGAGGCATTGAGTTTAAGCAAAACGAGCTTAAATTTATAGCCAGCGAGACGGCATTGAATTTAAGCCGCTTCTTTGCGGTGTTTTATTTATGCTGCCTCGGCAGAGCGCTCTGCTCCGTTCTTTTGATCGTCCATATTGAGCCAAAATAACCACGAACTGCTTTAAATTTTATCTTTGCTCTTTAGCTCTGTTTCATTTCTTTACCGATTCAAATTCCCACATAGCGCGCCATAGCATGCCATTAAATTTTAAAAACGGCTATAAATTAAGCGCGAAAGGGTTCGCCTAAAAAGGATATATTTTATTTCTATTTACTGTTTAGGTAGTATAATCGTCTTTGTCCGACAAGATAAAACCTCCTTTTTGTATGAAGCCCGAGTTTAAAAGCTCGGGCTTTTTTTATGCCCGAAATTCTGCTATAATCCCGCCAAAAACTGCAAGGAATTTTATGCTTTCACATATCGACGAAAACAATATGCCGCGCATGGTAGATGTCGGCGCTAAAGAGAATAGTGAACGCGTAGCCACCGCTAGCGGCATCATACGAATGAGTGCGGAGGCGTTTGCCGCCGTCAAGCAAAACACGGCCAAAAAAGGCCCCGTGCTTCAAACCGCCGTCGTTGCTGCGATAATGGGCGCCAAAAAGACGAGCGAGCTAATACCAATGACCCATCCGCTTATGATTACTTCGATTAAAACCGATATTGAGGAGCTTGCGAGCGAGTGCGCATTTAAGCTTTTCGTAACTGTAAAAATCACGGGCAAAACGGGCGTCGAGATGGAGGCGCTAACGGGCGTGAGCGTGGGGCTGCTGACGATTTACGATATGCTAAAAGCGATAGATAAATCGATGCAGATTACCGACATCGTGCTGCAACGCAAAGAGGGGGGCAAGAGTGGCGTGTATATTAGGGGCTGAAAAGCCAAAAATCGACTATCCGCTCTTTTGGGAATACAAAGTAGTCCTAGACGCGACTACTCAAAAGCGCGAGCAGATCGATGAAATTTTAAAGGGCGAAAATTACAAAATAGACTTTTCGCGCTTTTCAAACGGCGGCAAATATATGAGCTTCAACGTAAGCGTTTTCGTTAAAGACGACTTGCATCGAAACGAAATTTTCGAGCGCTTAAAAGTCCACTTTAAATATGTATTGTGACAGGAGATGAAATGAAAGAAGCAATAATCAAAAAATTCGGCGCCGATCTCGCGCAAATTTCACAAGCCGAGCTAGCCTCATATGCGCAAGAGCTCGCCTTGCAAGAAGCCACGAAGGCTTTGTGTGAGCTTGACTACGAGAGTAAAAGCGCCAAAAGCACGCAATTAATCCTAGACTTCGCAGCCAAGTTAAAAGACGCGGGCGTTCTTAGCGATGAGACGGCAGAAGCCCTACTTAACGGCGTAAAAAAGGCGCTGTGCGACGAGGACGAGCAGGCCCTTTACAAACTCATCTACGACTACGATGATCTACGCAAAAAGATCGCTTGTAAGCAAAAGGCGATTAAAACCCTAGTTCTGCGCAGCTACGACGATCTGGATACCGCGCTGCAAAACGTAAGCGAAGCGGAGCTAAAAGAGCGCATAGCCTCGGCGCTACAGCGAGCGATCGCGAGCAAACTTCCGCTTGCGGATGTGCTAAAAGAAGCAAGCGAACTAGCCTTCATAAGCGTGCTCGAAAGCGGAACCGACATCGAGGACACCGCGCACGAGACGGCGAAAAATATCGCATTTTCGGCTATCGGCGACGGAGAATTTACGAAATTCCGCACTAAAGAAATTTCAAAAATCATCATAAATCGCGCGATTTTCGTCGCAAACGAGAGCAAAAATACAGCCTCTGCGCTGATTAGAGGCGCGATTTTAGGCTGCTACGACGGCATAAACAAAGCCGCCGAAAGATACCGCGACGAGCTAAGTTTCTCGCCAGCAAGCGACGCACAGAGCCTAGAGAACGAAAGGCTTCAAATTTCGCAGATGAGCGAGCTATTTAGCGCGGTTTTAAGCGATGCGGTCGCAAGCTCGGAGGAGCCCGCTAAAAGCGAGATCGCCAAGATCGCCGATGAAGAATTCGGCGGCTACCTGGCTAAATTTAGAAAAATTTCAAGCGATCTTGCCGAGCAACTAAGCGCCAAAATCGGTGAGATCGAGCTTGGCGAGCGCGCAAAAAAGGCGAGCGCCAAGGCACGCGAAATCACTCAAGAGCTGAGCCAAAAAAGCGCCAAAATCATCGAAAACCTCGATCTGGACGAGAAACTGGACGCAATCAAAAAAGAGCTTAGCGAATTTGAAAAGAAGATGAGCCAAAAATTTGCCGAGCTAAAAAGTTCCGAGGTCGCCAAAAACGTAAGCGAAAGGGCGCGCGAGATGAGCGCTAAGGCTTACGAGGCCGCAAAAGAAACGATCTCCAAACTAAAGTCCAAAAAGGACTAAATGGGCGCCACAGGTGCGAAATCCCTAACGGTAAACACTCGGCGCTCGCTGCTTTGCGCTGCAAAATTTACTCACATGCCTATACTAGCATGCCTTAAAGCTCGCGTGCCCTAAAAGAAAGGAGCTTTCGTTAGAGTTTGCGAGACCTACGCAGAATTCTTTATGCGCTTTATTGGCACAGCAGAATTCCGTGCCGTTAAAGGACTTTATGAATTTTGTATAGCTGAGTTTATATATGCACTGCAAAATTCCGTGCCGCCAAAAATCCTACGGCGATGCGAGACCCCGGTCCAACCAAATCTTGCCGCAGCGATAAAATTCTAAGTGTAAAATTTTATAGCTGACGCGGCACATATAAAATTCCAAAAACGGCGCGGATTTTTAAGCTTGAAATTTCATCGTATAAATTTGCGTAGCCGAATTTTAAAATTCTAAATGCTTAAAAATTTAAAATTCTACCCAAAGTGATATGGTACGATTTGCGGTTTGAAATTTTACCCCGTTGCGCGTAAATAAAATTCCGCGAGATAAAATTCTACGTAAAGGTGTCTGTGGCGTTTGGCATTTCTGCGATCATTTCAATTCCCACAACGAAATTTTATTGTAGCGCAAGATGCAGTGGTGTAGTGCCTTTTGCCAAGTTAATAATTAGAATTTATGCGCACAAAATACTAACGCAGCTCATCTCAAATCATAGCAACATCCGAGCCCATCTTATCGCGCGATTTGATTGTGCAAATTTCAAATTGCTCTTATCCGCCCGAACCGAGCGCCTGGTGTAAATAAAATTCTACCGGATTTATCGTTGCGTAAATTTAAAACCGCGACCCTCCCCCGCTATATTTAGGCGCAGAGGCGCCTTGTTTATACAACGCCGCACTTGGACAAATCCACTACTTTCACATAGCAATGCCTCGTTTACGCCGTGATAAAATTCTGCGAAATCACTGCTAAATTTTATCGCCAAATCACAAAGCCCAATCCTATTTTAAAGGCGATGGGCGTCCTTAAATTTTACGGCAAATTCCAAATAGATCACGCTCGTAAAATTCAACGATCCAAAATAAAATTCTAAAAATTTAATCAAATTTCGCTAAAATCGCCGCAAAATTCCAAGGAGAAAAGATGAAAAAAATAGCTCTTTTAATATCCTTTGCTGCGATGATGATTTTTAGCGGCTGTGCGAGCACCACGCAAGGCGGCGCCGTAGGCATCGGCCGCTCGCAATTCATCACCGTAAGCGAAGCCGAAATGGATCAAAGTGCCGCGCTTGCCTACAAGCAGATTACCACCCAGGCAAACGCCAAGCATGTCCTAAATACCGATAAAAAGCTAACTGATCGCGTTAGAGGCATCTCGAAGCGCCTAATCGCTCAAGTCGGCGCATTTCGCAAAGACGCACTGAAATGGAACTGGCAGGTAAACGTCATCAACGACCCTACGATCAATGCTTGGTGTATGCCTGGCGGCCGCATCGTCGTATATACGGGCATCATCGAAAAGCTTAAGCTTACCGATGCCGAGCTGGCTGCTATTTTGGGGCACGAGATGTCGCACGCACTGCGCGAACACAGCCGCGAGCGAGCCTCTACTGAACAGATGAAAGATGTCGGTATCGCCGTAGCAAGCTCTGCAGCGGGGCTTGGAGATCTGGGCTCAGCGGCTTTGAACATGGCGGCGCAGTACACTTTCACGCTGCCGTTTTCGCGCACGCATGAGACGGAGGCTGATCTGATGGGTGTCGAGCTGATGGCGCGCGCAGGATACGATCCGCGAGCGGCGATAAACGTCTGGGAGAAGATGAATAAGCTAAACGAGAGCCATCCGCTTAAATTTATGTCCACGCACCCTTCAAACGACGATCGCATCGCCGATCTAAAAGAGGTGATGCCGAAAGTCTTGCCGCTTTACGAGGCTGCCACAAGAAATAGATAGTCTTGCGATTTAAAATTTCGCAAGAGCTTGCGCGCTAAGGTTTTTTAAGTAGCAGGTTTTATCGTCGCATTTAAATTTCTTAATGGGCTTGCGCGTGGCGCTAGGATTATCCGCCGCCGCGCTGTAGCTCTATTTCGATAAAATCTCGCTGAGACAAAGGCCTGCCGCAGTACGAAATTTTAAATTACGGCAGAATTCTACAAGCGGGCGCGAGGCATTTTCCATATCTTTTGGATTTTAAAGTGTTTTTAGATATAATCATAAATATTTATTTTTAAATTTCAAAGGATAAGAAATTTGGACACGGACAGTTCGGTTTTAATGTTAGTTTTAGCTTTTGTATTCATCTTTATGAATGCTTTTTTTGTTCTTTCGGAATTCTCAATCGTCAAAGTAAGAAAGTCTCGCCTCGAAGAGCTTATCAAGGATAAAATTCCAAACGCAGAGCTCGCTTTTAAAATTTCAAACTCCCTAGACACCTATCTCAGCGCCACACAGCTAGGCATTACGATAAGCTCGCTCGCCCTCGGCTGGATCGGTGAGCCCGCGGTATCGAGACTGATCGAGCTGCCGCTAAGATCCATCGGCATAGGCGGCGGAGCGGCAGCACATACGATCGCCTTCGTCATATCTTTTACGCTCGTTACGTTATTTCACGTCGTGCTCGGCGAGCTAGTGCCAAAATCCATCGCTATTGCCAAAACCGAGAAGATCGTGCTTTTCATCTCTAGACCGCTTCATATTTTTTGGATTATGTTTTTTCCGATCATCAAGGCGTTTGATTTCATCGCCGCCGTTTCGCTTAAAATCATCGGCGTAAAGCCCGCCAAAGAGAGCGAGCTTGCACTTTCTGACGAAGAGATCAAAATCATCGCGAGCGAGAGCCTAAAAGGCGGTGTGCTCGATAGCCTAGAGACCGAGATCATCAAAAACGCCGTCGATTTCAGCGACACAGTCGCTAAAGAGATAATGACGCCGAGGCGCGATCTCATATGCCTAAATAAGCAAAAAAGCTACGACGAAAACTATGCAACCGTATTGCAGTCGAAATTTACGCGCTTTCCATATATCGACGGCAGCAAGGATAACGTCCTAGGCCTCATCCACATCCGCGACATCATCCAGCAAAAGGGTGAGCGAAGCTTCGATAAGATCGTGCGCAAACTCATCATCGTGCCTGAAAACAGCCCGATCTCTAAAATTTTACCGATGATGAATAAACAGCGTATCTTCGCCGCGCTCGTTATCGACGAATACGGCGGTACGGCGGGATTTTTGACGATGGAAGATATAATAGAAGAAATTTTTGGCGACATCAACGACGAGCATGACGCGAATGCACAAAATTTCAAACGTATCGACGAGAATACCTTTGAGTTTAGAGGCCGCTTCGAGATCGAAGGCGTCGAGGAGGTGATGGGCATCGACTTTGATGAGGAGACCGAGCAGCTAACGATCGGCGGCTACGTCTTTAATCTCTTCGGCAGCCTACCTGAAATCGGCGATAAAATAAGCGATGAAAACTGCGATTACGAAGTGCTGCGAATGGATGGCACAAGAGTTTCGCTCGTAAAAGCGATCAAAAAAGCAGTCGCGCAACCGCAAGAAAACGAAGAAGCGGAGAAAAATAACTAAGTCAAAGTGTAGGCTAATAACATTCCGCCCTGCAATGCTGCGTGCCGGAAATTTCAATCGCTCTGCCACTTGCGACGCCGTTAATTCCCATATAGGGCAAAAATTTATTCGCCGCTCCCGCACAGATGTCCTAATAGCGGGCACAGAAATGCCACTCGCCTTGTAGAGCGCCATAAAAGTGCTATTTATAAGCGCGCTGCAAACGAAATGTGAAATTCTACCGCGAAAATTCTGCCAGAGCGACGCTAAATAGAATTTCTCGATGAGCCTGTTTTCAAATTTTGCGAGATCGTTGATTTTAAAAATTTCAAAATTTTGCGGAATTTTAAAATTTCAATTGATCTAAATTTCTCGCCTAATTTAAATAGCAAGCCCTGCTACAAGCCTGGGCTAAGCGGATTTTAAAGCCAAAGCCTAAGCGTAAAATTCTAAAATTATTAAAGATAAAATTTTGCCGCGTAGTATCGCAGAATTAACTCTATAGATTTTAATCGTAAAATTCCGCCAATCTTGCTTTAAAACTTCGCGATTTTAAATTCTAAAAATTCCTAAGTAATCAAGTCGGCACGCCTTAAAATTCCGCATAAATAAATCTTAAATTCCTTTTTGCTACCATAACGAAAATTTTTCGCACGGATGGCTTTATGACAAAACACAAATTTTCATCGCGTTGGGCTTTTATCATCGCTTGCGTGGGCTCCGCCGTAGGTATGGCAAATGTCTGGGGCTTCCCTTATAAACTCGGCACGAACGGCGGTGGCGCATTTTTACTAATTTACGTTTTTTTCGTAGCGCTGTTTTCATACGTAGGCCTAAGCGCCGAATACGCGATCGGTCGCCGCGCCAAAACAGGCACGCTGGGCTCATACGAATACGCGTGGAAAAGCCGCGGACTGGGCGCTATCGGTAAGGTTATCGGCTGGTTGCCACTTGCCGGTTCGATGTGTATCGCAGTGGGCTATGCCGTCATCATCGCCTACGTTTTAAAGGCGCTAGTCCAAGCCATAGACGGCTCGCTAATGAGCGAAAATACCGATACATGGTTCAACTCTTTTGCCCTGGCGTCCTACTCCGTGGTGCCTTATCACTGCATAATCGTCGCAGGCACGTTGCTGACGCTGTTTTTCGGCGCCAAAAGCATCGAAAAAACGAATAAAATTATGATGCCGCTATTTTTCGTGCTATTTGCAATTTTGGCGGTTAGGGTCGCGACGCTGCAAGGTGCTGCGGGCGGATATGCGTTTCTTTTTGGCGCTGATTTTACTAAGCTAGCAGATCCGATGGTTTGGATTTCTGCGATGGGACAGGCGTTTTTCTCGCTATCGATTACGGGCTCAGGGATGATCGTCTATGGCGCGTATCTATCCAAGGACGAAGACGTCGTATCCGCAGCGAAAAATACCGCGCTATTTGACACGCTAGCCGCAATGGTAGCTGCGCTAGTGATGATCCCTGCAGTATTTGCTTACGGAATGGATCCTGCGGCGGGTCCTAAGCTACTTTTCGTAACTCTGCCTAAAATTTTGCAAGATATGGCAGGTGGTAGAATTTTTGCAGTGATTTTATTTACCGCCGTGATTTTTGGTGGAATTTCATCGCTTCAAAATATGTTCGAAGTAGTCGCCGAATCGCTAATGCATAAGTTTCCAAGGCTAAGCCGCGCCTTCACGCTTGCGCTATTGTGCGCGATCTGCCTGAGCGCAGGCCTTGGTATGGAAGCGATAAGCTCATGGGGGCCATGGATGGATTTCGTATCGATTTATATCATTCCGATCGGAGCAGTAATCGGAGCGATATCGTGGTTTTGGGTGATTAAGCGGAATGAAATTTTAGATGAGATCAATCTGGGCGCAGATAGGGCCCGCGGCAAGCTCTGGTATGATATCGGGCGCTTTGTCTATGTCCCGCTGGCACTACTTTTATGCATAATCGCGCTTAGTATGCATATTTCGTTTTGAATTAAAATTTCGCTAGATTTAGAATTAATAGTGTTCTCTCGTAATGGAATTTTAGCAAAGTACATTTATAAATCATTGCATTATCCATATAAATAATGTATAATGCAGTCAAAAAGGAGACAATATGACGCGATCTATAAACGTAAATTTTAGAATGGATGCCGAGCTTAAAAAAGGGTTGGAGGAAGTATGCTCTGAAATGGGGCTAAATTTAACTACTGCTTTTACAATATTTGCTAAAAAAGTATTGCAAGAACGTAAAATTCCTTTCGAGCTGACGGCAGATCCCTTTTACAGCCACGAAAATTTATCTCATCTTAAGCGCTCTTTTGACGAATTAAAGGAAAATAGCGGGATTGAGCACGATTTGTTAGAAGCGGATCAATGAAAAAAATCTGGTCGCAAGAAGCTTGGGAGGATTATCTGTATTGGCAGGAAAATGATAAAAATATCCTAAAGCGCATAAATAAGTTAATCCTAGATATAGAGCGTAACGGCTACGATTGTATAGGCAAACCCGAAGCGCTAAAGGGCAATTTATCGGGGCTTTATAGTGTTAGAATAGATGGAAAAAATCGGCTCGTGTTTAGAATATCTAATGGCGCCATAGAAATAGCTCAGTGTAAAACTCACTATGGAGATAAGTAAAATACGTACAAAAGCATCAATATCAAAGCGGTAAAATTTGTCCCAAAATAAAAACTTTCACACCCAAAAAAGGCGTGGAATTTTAAAATTTTATCTTATTTTATGGCTTAAAATTTTGAAATTCAGTCTAGATTTAAGACAGCAAATTTCAAAATTTTGCCTTTGGCTGTTAAAAAGAAATTTCGTCGTTAAATTTAACAATAGAAATTTCTTTTTAGTAAATGCGGTATCTGCAAAAGAGTATCATGAGCTGCTGCAATATTTCAAGCCGCTAAACGTAAAAATAGAAGATCGGACCGACTTTATACCGCAGGCTCAAAACAGCGGCTATTTCACCGATAAAAATAAAATTTACAGCGACGATTTTAGCGATACGCAAATTCCGAAGAAAAATTTTAAATGGAAGCTTAGGCGATTTTTTAGTTTGGATTGAAATTTTAGTCCAAACGGTAAGTTCTTAAATTTAGCGAGAATTTCACGAGCAAATAGGGCGGAGCGGGGCAATATTGCTCGCTGTTATCTCTAGCCTGCCACACAGCTCAAAGTTACGATAAGTCAAATCAACTCAGTCATTACTGCAAGCGCAAGGCTATAAAATTTAAATCAGCCCCGCGACCTATCGTTGCAGTCGCGAAGCTACGGCAAGCTAAATCGTCTACGATCCGCAGCTGCGGTAAGTCAAACAAACCCGACTCGCCGTAGCAAAATCACGGCGAGTTTGGCTAAAGCCTGTAGAGGATCGGCGTATCTAGTCCAAGCCAGCAATGAGCCAGTCTTAAACCCCGGACCGCTCCCAATCCCTACTTCGCCCCTTTAGGCGGCATAAACGCGGTTAGTTTGATATCTTCGCCCGCCTTGTGTTTATAAAGCTCGATATTTACTAACGCCGTGTGCGCGATGTTGCCGTTGGCAAGCTCGCTCGTAGGAAGATCGATCGTAAGCACGTTCGGATTTCCATTTTTGCAAAGCCCCTCGGCGTTAGGATCGTACCATGCGCCTTCGAAGATCTGCACCACGCCGCGCATTATGTCGTCACTTACATTGGCTCCCGCTAAAATTTCGCCTCGAGCGTTATACACGCGCACCAGATCGCCCTGCTTGATACCTAGCTCCTTAGCGTCCTCGGTATTTATTAGCACCGGCTCGCGATCCGCGACGGCGTATCTCTTGCGATTTGAGGTGTTGCTCTGCTGCGAATGCAAGCGGTCATACGGATGCAGACTAAGCAGGTGAAATTTCGCAGGCTTATCCTTCATCCCGAGCCACTCGACGGGCTCAAACCACATCGGATGTGCGCCGCAGTCTTTGTAGTTCATCGCTTCTATCGTATCGGAGTAAATTTCAATCAGCCCGCTAGGCGTTCCCAAAGCCTCCAAAACGGGATCGTTTCTAAAATCCTCAAAGCTCACGTACGCAGCACTCTCTGGCGTTTCGTAAAATTCCGTCGGCTCGTTTTTCTCCCACCACTGCTCAAAGCTCGGCATCTGTATTCCCAAAGCGGTGTTTGCATTCACGGCGCTAGCTGCCCCTTCGTAAAATTCTTTGATCCAATCCATCTCCGTTTTGCCGCCGTCCGTATAAACCTCGGCAAGCCCGTCGGCGTAGGCCTTGCAAAGGTCGGTGAAAATTTGATAATCATCCTTCGCGCCGCGCTGCTTAGCGACGACCTGCTTCATCGGGATGATATGCATATTGGAGTAGTCCCCGCTCATCGTGATGTCGTTGCGCTCATACTCCGTAGTGGTCGGGAACACGATGTCCGCCATCTTCGCAGTCGGCGTCCAGTAAATTTCATTCACTACGATGGTGCGCGGCTTGCGCCAAGCCTTAATGTTGGTGTTGGTGTCTTGGTGGTGCACGATCGGATTTCCGCCGACCCAGTAGATGAAGTCTATCTGAGGATAGGTGATCTTTTCGCCGTTTGCGTCGATCGTCTTGCCAGGATTTAGCAGCGCGTCTGCGATGCGAGCTAGAGGGAAGGCAACCTTCGCCGTATTTACCAGCCACGCTTGAGTTGCTTCGCCGCCTTGCTTCTGATCCTGCGCAAGCCCTAAAAATTTTCCGTCCTTAACGACGCCGACGCTTGCCGCGTTCATTCCGCCGATCACGCCGCCCGCGCAGGTAGGCGCGCCGCCGTTAGCGTAGTGGTAGCTAAAGCCAAAGCCCCCTCCGGCAAGTCCGATCTGCCCCAGCATCGCGCACAAAGTCACGATCATCCAGTGCGCCTGCTCGCCGTGATGAGCGCGCTGGATCCCCCAACCCGCCATTATCATCGTGCGGTTTTCGTAAAATTTTATCGCAAGCTCTTTTATCACATCCGCGCCAATGCCGCAAATTTCACTGGCCCACTCGGGCGTCTTAGCCACGCCGTCGCTCTGCCCCGTGAGGTACGGCACGAATTTTTCAAAGCCCACGGTGTAGTTTTGCAAAAATTCCTTATCGTACTTACCCTGCGAGTAGAGGTGCTGCGCCATGCCTAACATCATCGCTACGTCGGTGTTAGGGCGAGGAGCGATCCATCGCGCCTTGCCTTCGAAATACTTGCCGCTTACGGTTTTGATCGGATCAATGATAATGATCTCTTTTTCGCTGTTTTTTAGCTGCTCGAAATACTTAAATCCCTGCTCGTCCGAGCTCGTCCATGCCACGCGAAGCGTAGAGATAGGATTTAGCCCCCAAAAGACCACTACTTTGGAGTTTTCAAGCACCACGGGCCACGAGGTTTGCTGCTCATAGACCTGATTTGAGCCCGTTACGTGCGGCATTATGACCTGCGCCGCACCCGTGGAGTAATCGCCCGTGACGCCCGTAAAGCCGCCGCTTAAATTCATAAATCTATGAAGCAGCGTCCTTGAGACATGCACGTTGCCCGTGCTCTGCCAGCCGTAGCTACCCGCAAACACCGAGTCCGCGCCCTTTTGCTCGCGCGTCTTTTTAAGCTCGCGCGCGACGAGTTTGATCGCGTCTTCATATTTTACCTCGACCCATTCGTCAAGTCCGCGAAGCTCCGGCTTAGGATTATCTGGGTCGGCGAGATATGATTTTCGCATCATCGGCGCTTTGATGCGCGTGTTATAAACGAGATCCGCCATCGTATTTTGAAGCGTATTTGGAATTTTAGAGGTGATCTTCCACGGCGCGGATTTTACGATCTTGCCGTTTTTTACGCTCGCTTTTAAAATTCCCCACCGCGCCGCGGTTAAAATTTCGCCATTTTTCTTAAGCGCAGTAAGTTTATCCGCCGCAAGCATCGAGCTTGGAATGAGCGGAAGCGCCGAGACCGCCGCGCCGAGCTTTAAAAAATTTCGTCTTTTCATTTCATATCCTTTAAATTTACGTCCTTGGAGTGCTTTTGCAGATACTGCACCACCGTCCAGCTCTCATCCTTGCTAATAGGCGTGCGCGAAAGCATCGATTTGATGTAGCCGGGCCATCTGTTTGCTTCATAGCTAGCGGGCTGGTGCAGAGCGTGGCAGACGCTACACGAGGCTTCAAATTTCTCCTTAGCGCCAGCGAAAATTTTATCCACGTCGCCGCTTAGCGCGCCCTCGTCGGTGTAGGCGGTTATCTTAACCTTATTAAAGCCGTCCTCTTCGCCCAAACTCTCGCTTTGAAATTTAGCCTGCTTCGAAAACGCCACCGCGATTATGCGCGCTTTAGGCGTGAAATAAATAACGTTGGGCGCCTTTGGATTTTGATAGCCCGTGAGCGAAAATTTCACCGCTCCGTCCTTGACCTCCAGCACCTCTATGGCGTTTGTAGGCAGCAGCCTACCATCCTTGTGCGACAAATCGCCGCTTACGCTTACCTGCTTTAGCACCGTGCCGTAAAGTGTCTCACCCGCCTTAACCTCGGCGTTTGCACAGCTTGCGATCGCAGCCGCAATAGCCGCCGCAGCCGCAATAGAATTTAAAAACTTCATGCTTATCCTTTCTTAAAATTTTAAAAACTTCTCGTAAATCTGCCGTATAAAAAGCTCGCAAACATCACGGCTAAAACAGCCGCGAATGCCGCAAACGCTACCTGCGCGCACTGCGCCGCGTCTGCAAATTTAATGCTCGGCACCAGATAGAACCCCTCGCCGTAAAATCCGCCGAAAAAGCTCTGTACTTCGCTAAGCGCGGTGCCCGCGGGAAAAGACGGGGTGCCCGTGCAGCTTGCGGGGCGAAATAGCTCCGGCAGCAGGCTATCAAGCGGCGCCGTAAAAGGAAATGCGGGTGCTGAGAGGCAATTTGCGGTATCCGCGGCGGGGTGTGGCGCGGAGCTTTGTAAATAGCCGTATATCGCGCCCGCAAATCCGAGCGCGTAGGCAATGAGCCTTGCTATGAAGCCAAACGGCAGCAGCAAGCCGATGAACGCGCCCACGCCCGCTACGGCAAAGCCCAGACGCACGAGGGCGCTCGTCTGCGTAGGCGACATAAAAAGGTAGCGCTGAAAGAAAAAATACGATACCGCAAGATACCCTGCGCTTATCACAAAGAGCCAAAACCACGGCGTAGCAGTATTTTGCCACGCGTAAATCTTTAAAATCAATCTATTCAAGATCTCCTCCGTCTTATAAAATTCTTAAGAATACTTTTTAATCTCAAGATTTAAATTTATGAGAGAATTATAGCAGTAAAAGATAAAATTTCATGTCTGCATTGCCCTAAATATCGGAGTTTAATAAGCTTTAAGCTTAACGTATAAAATTTCAACTTTAGAATTTGACGCTCCTTGCGCGGTGGCAAAACGTTTTGAGATATGAAATTAAAATGATAGATTTTATAAAATTTTATCTTTATTCGGGTCTGTTTTGATAAAAAATATAACCGATTTAAAACCCGGGTAACCCCGACGCTCAATAAATATTATGAAGATGATATAATGAGCCGAAATTTTGAATAATATCACTTTATAATTTAAGGACGAGGTGCAGTGTGAAATTTAGCATAAATGCCGTTATCGGCGGGGCGGATGATGTGCCGATCTATATGCCGGATATTGTAAGAGCGGCAAAGCAAGAGATTAAAAGGGTTTTTAGCGATTTTGAAATGCACTCGCTGCAAAAGATCGATATTTACCTTTGTTTGAGCGGGGAAGTGTCGAGATATTTTCCGAAATCCGGAATTTATCAGCCGAAATATTATATTAAAAGTAAAAAAATTATTGCATATATTCATTTTAGCTCAGACGAGTGGGGCTCTGATAAAAAGGCGAACGTAGATAAATTTTTAGAAAAGCTCAAGCGGTATCTTATGGAGCTTGGAGATATTACCGGGCGGAAAATTGCGAATAATAGTTTGGAGTTTGACGATACGCAATACAAAGACAATATAAATAAAATTTTTGAAAATTTAGTAGTAGATTGTTGAAAGAAAATTTGAAAGGGCTATCTATCTGAAGCGACAAAATTCTGCTTCAGATAAGGCGGGCGTTAGCTGAGCTCGTGAAATTCCAAACACCTTAAAGCGCAAATAGCGATGAGGCGAGTTTGGAATTTCATCATCAACGATAATTTAAATTTTGCCTGAAATCTTATTGGCGAGCTTAAGGCGCCTTGTGGTTGGCGCCCCGTAGATCTTTAAAGCTCAAGCAGGCTATACGCAGACAGCGGGGCAAAATTAATCTCGTGCTAGCGCTAAATCGCGGCTTTTAGCGCTTCAAATTTAGCGTCTTGCTCGGTTAGAAGCTGTCCTTTCTCATCGCGCGAGACGTAAATTTTAAAGATATTCTCGCCCGCCTTGTCGTAAAAGCCCACGAATTTCGAGAGCATCCCCATGAAAGTCTGCGTCACGAGGATGATCTTATCGATATCATCCGTCTTTAGATGACCTGCTAAAATGCCCAGCCCGTGCGCCTCATCGCCGTTTGCGCCCATGCCGAAATTATAAAATCCGCGCGCGCTCTTGCCGCTTGGGATCTTGGTTTTAAACTCGATGATGAAGCTCGGCGTATTTTTTACGAAAAGTACCTCGCCCCAGCCCTCAAGCTCCCTAATGACCTCGCAGAATTTATCGCCGCCCGCGCTCTTTCCGAAGCGCTCGGGCAGGTTTAGCAGCACGTCGATCTCCTTCGCGCCCAGCTCCTTGCAGATCTGCGCGATCGAAATTTTAGGATTTTGCGCGAACAGCGCCTCGATTCTCTCTTTCATTTTCATCCTTTCCGAAATAAAATTTTGAGCGCCATTATAATATAAAAATTATAAGTTATAGATAATAGCAATCAATTAAAGAGGATTTGAAAAGCTTATTTGAAGAAAAATTTACCGCTGCAAAGTGCTTATACGTAAAATTTTACGTGGTGATGCAAAGAATTTTATCTACACGGAATTTTAGAATTCTAAAATTCCGCAAAGCTTTAGAGCTGTATCATAGTGGATCGTATCCGAAGCGATTGGACCCGCTATCGCCGCGCTGCACGAAAAACACAAGCAGCACTATCCAACCCACAAATGACACTAAAAGTCCGATATCGCCGAAAAAAGCACCCACTATCGGCGTTAGAATAAGCAGAAAAAACCAGCCGCTTCTATCCGTGTCATGTAATCGCCTGACTGATACGGCGATGGCTGGCACGAGCATAGCTAGCTGAAAAAGCGCATCTATAATGCCGATTTCTTGATGGACTATTTTGCCGGCTATTATTTGATTGTACCCTATCGTAGTGCCTAAAACGCCATCTATCAAGCTCAAAACAATCCCGCCAAGCACGGTAAATAGAAAAAACCACCAGTACTCCGACCTCGATGCTCGCCCGCTAAATGCGGCGTATTTTTGCTTTACGCAAGTTTGCACGGACTCCATAAAAGTCATTTTAAACTCCTTTTTTAAAATAATGTAGGATTACACTAATCGCCCCTTAAATTTAAATACCTAAAACTCCCGCCCGTTCATCTGCCTTACGTGATACGCCAGATTCGCTAGATTGTAGCCACCTTTTGAAGCGGTAACCTCCCTAGTGCCATAAACCGCCGAAACATTTAGAATTACCGAAGCTAACCACCCTATGGCAAATACTAAGGCGAAAAGCTGTGAGTCAAGCGCTATCAAGACTAGAGTTACTATCTCCGTAGCCGCAATAACATAAAACGCTCTTAGATAGTTTTTCTCTCCGCTGCAATCATAAAGCTCTTTACTAACTAGCAGCTGATAGATCAGATATACCGCTGTGCATACACAATAAATGCTTATCATAAAAACTGATGGATTAAACAATTCAAATCCTACAAATATAGTGCTTACTGCGCTTATAGCCGAGGAAACTCCAACTATCACGGCGTTTGATAGTAGATCCGTACTGCGTATAGCGCGCGCTAAAAAATATAGCCCCACAGCTAGGCATATCATAGATATAAGTCCAACACCCTCCAACGCGCCTACTTTATCTACATTCTTGATATATCTGCCTACCGCATTTAACGCCTCAAGCCCAAATGCTATGTAAAGGGTAGTTTTGGCAGTAGATAGATTTTCGCTCTGCTCTTTAGCGTCATCCGTATAAACATACAGGATTGCTCCCACGTCTACGGATACATTTAGCTTTCGCACCATTTCAGGCAACCTAAAAAAGTCGCTAATAAGCCAGATTAAAAATAAAACATTAGGCACCGAGAAAATAACCATAAAATGAAAAAAGCCCTGCTCTATATCTTTTAGGTCTGATGCTTGCACACCCAAATCCGGACGAGACGAGTTTATAAGCGCTAACAGATCGTTACCTTCTATACTCGTCCACATGACAGCAACCACTACTAAAAAAAGCCAGATGAGAAATGGCAGCCCGCCTAAAAGCTGAAAAATCGCAGAGATTATACGCCCAAGATAAAATCTATGCGCGCCGAAAGGTCCGAGGAACATATAAAATACGTAGGCTTTATTTAGATCGTAAGCCTTAGCTGAGCTTTGCGTAGAATTAATTCTATCGGAATTTAAGGAAGCTGAATTTTGCCAAGTGGAATTCTGCTCTGTAAAATTCTGCGAGTTCGCAGCATTTTCGGTAGAATTCAAGCCTTTGGCGTTAGAGTCTTGCTCGCTAGAGCCTGTCGCGGCAGAATCTCGCAAAATAGAATTTTCTTCATCCAAGCCTTGAGCTGCAAAAGCTAAATTTTGCTCCGCAGAATTCTGTGGTGTGAAATTCTGTTTTGTAAAAGTAGAATTTTGCTCGCTAGTATCATCCGCCGCAAGTTCTTCTTGCGCTAAATCTAAATTCTCAGATTGCTCCTGTGGTTTCTCATCCAGGGGCTTTTTTTCTTCGCCACTTTTACGTCTTATACTGGCTAGCGACGCAGGATTGCTGCTGCCGTCCCAAATATCTTCGCCCATCTGCTCTCCTTGATTTTTAAAGCAATTTTACCTGAAATTTAAGGAATTTTTGTATATTCGCCACTACAAATTCAAAGCAAAGGACAACAATGTCAACAGTAACATTCCAAGGAAAGCCCGTAGAGTTAAGCGGGCAAGAGATAAATCTAGGCGATCGCGCGCCGCAAGTGCGCTTAGTAGCTCAAGATCTAAGCGAAATCGAGATCGCTAGCGGCAAGCACGTGCAAATCATCGTCGCCGTGCCGTCGCTAGATACGCCCGTCTGCGCGACGGAGGCACGTAAGTTCAACGAGCGCGCCGCATCGCTTCCTAACACCGAAGTAATCGTCGTTTCGATGGATTTACCATTTGCGATGGGAAGGTTTTGTACGACTGAGGGGATAAAAAATCTACGCGTTGCAAGCGATTTCCGCGATAAGGAATTTTGTCGCCGCTACGGCACCCTAATCGCCAGCGGTGCATTAGCAGGTCTTAGCGCCAGAGCGATCTTCGTCATAGATACCGCAGGCGTTGTGGTTTATAAAGAGCTCGTAAGCGACATAGCCTCTGAGCCCGACTACGACGCAGCCCTAGATTTTGCAGAGCTCGTCGCTCGCAACAGCTGCTCTAACTGAGCAAGATAATAGATCCAAGGTTTGGATAATTTTCGCCTCGCTTTAGTTCACTACTTTAAGCAAATTCGCCCTACTGCAAGTAAAAAACGAAGTAGGGCGCTTAAAATTCTACTTCAATTTTACATTTTGATTTTATGCTTTAATTTGCGCTCTAGCGTACGCAAAGCTGTTAGCGCACAGCAGCAATAGCAAGCGAACGAGCACGAAATTTATAGGATAGCCTGCTGCTAAATTTAAAATTTAGCAGCAGCGAGAGTTGAAATTTTAAAATTTGCCCGCTTAACTACTCCGCGCGATAAATTCGCTAAAAGAGATCTTCTGCGCGTAAAATTTCACCCCGAGCGAGGCGAGTTTGTCCTGCAGCGGCAGCGCTAGCTCCTCTATGCCGCTAAATACGCAAAGCGGCAAATTTTGCGCCCTCTCTTTGGTCGCTGCAAAGCTCTCGTCTTCAAAAAATTTCTTTAAAAATACGAGCGTTTTTACCTTGTCTGCCCCCAGATCCTCGATGAAAACGCTGAAATATTTATATCCCGGCTCCTCGCACGCTTCATCTTCCTGCGTGTAGTCGTCCGCTAGCTCGCGGTAAAATTCGTTGTTTAAATCCGTAAGCGGCGCGATCGCTTCAAGCGAGCAGGGCTTTTTAAGCGCGGCGAGGACGGTTAAAATTTCTTCAAATTTAACGATATCGCCCGCGACTTTAATCGGCTTCCACGAGCCCGCGCCGTGATAGGCGAAGTAAACGGGCGAGGCATCCTCAAGAGCAAAATCTACGAAAAACGGATCGTCCATGCCGTTACGCGCGATGACCTGCCAGCTCTTGCGCCACTGCCCTGGTGCGTCGTTTGCTAGCTCCTCGCCCGTTTTGCGGCCAACGAGCCTATATCCCTCCTGAAAACTCTCAAACTCGCCCTCGTCGGGCTAGAGAGAAGGCAGTAAAATGCACTCTGAAACGATACGCTTGCGGATAAAATTTTGGATTAAATTGGGGATTTGCACGGCAAGGTCTTTGATTTAAATTTGAGCGAATTTTAGCAGAGTTTTTAATCCGCACAAAATTTACGATCAAATTTGGTGAATTAAATTTGAGTGCAAAAACACAAGCGGAAGTATCGCGAGATGATTTTGAGAGTTGTGCAGAAATTTTAAGTCAAGGCTAGACAAGTAGTCTGCCGCAGACTTAAAATTTCAAATCTCTCTCAAAAGCACTCGCGAGACGACGCGTTAAATTCTACAAAGATTGTAAGATTTTAGGTTTTGAAAACGCTGTTATAGGTTTAATCTCTCCCTTAAATTTCTCGATTTGGGCAAGCACGGTGTGAGCCGAGTTGCTTTGCGCGAGACTTGACGTGCCTTTATCAAACGTAAGCACATTTACACAGCCGTGCTGGCAGAGGCTCTTTTCGCCCCAAACCTCGGGATCGTACCACGCACCTTCGCAGATAGCTGCGACGCGCTCGGGCACGATGTCGGTAACGAGCACGCCCGCTAAAATTTCTCCGCGATCGTTGAAAACGCGCACGATGTCGCCGTTCGCAAGCCCGCGAGCTTCGGCGTCTTTTGGATTGATAAGCACCGGCTCTCTGCCGCTAACCTCGGCGAAATTTCTGATGATCGAGTTGTTTAGCTGGCTGTGCAGGCGGTAGCGAGAGTGCGGGCTTACGATATGAATCGGGTATTTCGCCGTCTTTTTCGCATCCCCTAGCCACTCTTTAGGTTCAATCCAAGTAGGCATCGGCGGGCAGTCGGCATAGCCCATCTTAGCGATTACGGGCGAGTAAAGCTCGATCTTGCCGGATGGCGTACCGAGACGATTTTTGGCGGGATTTTCGCGGAATGCCGCGAGGCGCGTGTATAGCGCGCTGCTCTCGTCGTCCTTTTCAAAGCGCACGAAGCCCTTGTCGTAAAATTCCTCAAAGCTAGGCATCGTTATATTTAGATCTTTAGCTTGCTCTACGGCATCGGCGTAGAATTCCTTCATCCATCCTAGCTCATCCTTGCCCTCGCTAAAGACCTCGCCGTATCCCCAGCGCTTGCAGATCTGCTCGCAGATCCAAAAGTCGCTCTTGCTCTCGCCCATCGGCTCGATTGCGGGCCTGTAAGCGACTATATATTCGCCCGTAGCGCCGGTTTGGTTGATGTCGTTTCTCTCGACCTCGACGGCGACGGGAAGCACGATATCACTAAGCTTCGCCGTGCTCGTCCAGTAAGGCTCAGCGGTGATAACGGTGTCGAGCTTACGCCACTGCCTCACAATATTATTCACATCTTGGTGGCGCGTAAACATCGATCCGCACGCCATATATGCGACTCTCATATGCGGCAGCTTGATTTTAGTGCCGTCGTAATCGATCTGCTTGCCCGGATGCTCCAGCGCCTCGATGCTGCGAGAGGACGGGATGGTAATGTTTTTCGCACTTTTCCAAGGCGCAGAGCCCGTGTTTTCGTATTTTTCATCTATACGAGTGCTAAGCCCCTTTAAAATCGGAGCTACCTTATTCGTAGCGCCCGCAGAGTCGTAGCCTAGGCTAAATTCAAAGCCGAGCCCCTCCTTGCCGATATGCCCTAGCATCGCATTAAGCGCCACGAGCGCCCAGAAAGGCTGCTCGCCGTGATCGGCGCGCTGCAAACCGCGACCGATTAAAATCGTGCTCGGCTCCTTTGCAAGCGCCGTAGCAAATTTCGCAATAGCCTCCTCGCTAAGCCCGCAAATTTTGCTCGCCCAAGCTGCGTCCTTTACGATTTTATCGCTCTCGCCTAGAAAATACGCTTTAAATTTATTAAATCCGACGGTGTATTTTTTGATAAATTCCTCGTCGTAGAGGTTATTCGTAAACAGATAATGGCACATACCGATGATGAGCGCAGTGTCGGTGTTTGGGCGCACGATGATATCTTCGCTGCCAAAGTAGCGCGCGGTGTCGTTTCTCATCACGTTTACGCTATAAGTTTTGATGCCCGATTTTTTAAGCTCTTGCATGCCGATGTAGCCGTCGTGCGTAGGCGGAATGGATGAAATTTGATTGGTTACCGCAGGATCGGTCGCCCAAAATACGACGTTTTTAGCGTTTTTGACGATCGCTTTCCACGTAGTAGGCGCGTCGTAAACGGCGCTTGAGCCCAACACGTGAGGCATGATGACGAGCCCCGCGCCGGTCGAATAATCGCCGCTTTCCTCTACGTAGCCGCCTAAAATTTTAAGCATTCGGTGCGCTACGGTGCGTCCCCAGCCGATCTTACCGCTACCGCCCCACCAGTAGCACTCGCCGTAGATCGCCTCGGCGCCGTATTTGTCGAAATTTTCTTTCAAAGCCTTCGCCGCTAGATCAAGCGCTACGTCCCAGCTAACCCGCACAAACTCCTCTTTGCCGCGCAGTTCGCTCTTTGCCGCGCCTTTTGCCTTTAGATAGCTTTTGCGCACCATCGGATAGAGCACGCGGTTTTCGTTCTGCACGGAATCAGGTAGGCTGTAATTCATCGTGTTTGGAAATTTATCGCCCTCGAATTCGCTTACCGAAACGATCTGCGACGAGTTTAAATTTAGCCAAAAAGTACCGAATCTGTTCGCGCCGAATACCTTTTTGTTATCAAAAATCGTCTGCGTGACTCCCTCGATCCTGCTAGCGCTTGCCGCGCTTGCGCCTAAAATCCCCGCCTTTAAAAAGTCTCGTCTTTTCATCTGATCTCCTTTATCATTCAGGTTTTTTTGCGTTGTGTTGTAGGTATTTTATGATCAAATTTAGCTCGTCACCCTCGAGCGCTACGTAGTTTGCGTTGATCATCTCTTGCAGATTCGCAGGCCATTGATTTGCCGTGAAACTCTTTGGCTCATGCAGGCGGTGACATGCCGAGCAGATCTGCTCGTAGTTTGTCTTTGCTTCCGCATAAAGAGACTTAGCGTCCTTAGCTACGGCATCCGAACTTATCTCGTAAATCCCCTCCGCCTCATACCAAATCTCGCCGTAATCGTCCTCGAGCTTTTTGCCCTTTTTAAAATTCGCTTCGGCCTCGTTCGTAAAAATCGCGTAAATTTCAGCCTCTTTCATATTTTTTTGGATTTGAAGCTGATAGTTTTCGCTCACGACGCCTTTGATTTTAATCTTGGTAACGCCGCCATCGCTGGATATCACCTCGATCGGCGTTAAAATTTCAGCCTCGCCGATTGCTTTGCCGTCTTGCGAGATCGTAGCGGTTTTGGAGATCACCTCTCCGCCGAAAAGCGAACACGCACAGATAAATGAGATAAAAATTTTCCTCATAAAGTATCCTTTCTAGATTGTCTTTAACGCGAATTATAAATCAAAGATAAATTTAAATTTGTCGCGATTGCGACGAATTTATCCTTTTTATGTAAAATTTACGTGAAATTTTATGCAAAGAGCTGCTATGATAGATAGACTAAATAACGATTACAGCGAGAAATTCGACTTTTTAAGTAGGGAGCGGATTGCCAAATTTAGGCGCGAAAGCTACGCTCGCGGCGACGTGATCTACGCGCAAAAGTTTAAATTTATCATTCTGCTGCGCGGCAGAGCGAAGCTAAACTGCTACGAAAACGGCAAGGAATTTATCTTTAGCTTCGTAAGAAGCGGCGCCTACGTCTGCTTGGATAAAAACACGAGCCTTGAAATTTTAAGCGACTGCGAGACGCTGCAGATCAATATCTCGGAGCTTTTCGAGCTGCTTGGAGACGAGTTTTCAAGCTCGATCATAAACGCGCTTATCAAAAACATCTACTCGCAACGGATTTTAATTAAAGAGATCGTCTTTGCGAAAATCCAGACGCGAATTTTAAATTTTCTAAACCGCATCGCAAACGCAGATAAAATCGTGGAGCTTCCCTTTAATATAATGACGCTGGCAAGCCTACTCGGTGCGCCTCGCCAAAACGTCTCTCAGGCGATTACGAAGCTAGTAAATGACAAAAAGATCGTGAAATTAAAGGGCAATAGAATTAAAATTTTATAGTTTGAATCTGCGCGGCGGATCTAAATTTAAACATAAAAGGCTATTTTAAGCAAAACCGCCTATTAAAAAGGGCTAAAAACCAAAATGGAATTAGCCCTAAATTTAGCTTATTTGCAAAGCTTATGTGTGCTACAAAGCTGCGTTTAAAAAATCGAGCCTCTGCTTGCAGGTCGCAACGGATCGTCTCCAAAGCGGTTGCGTCCATTAGTGCCTTGCTGGATAAAAAACACGATCAATACTACCGGGCCTATTATCGGGACAAGAATTAACAGATAAAACCAGCCGCTTCTATCGGTATCGTGCAGACGCCTTACCGCCACGGCGATAGAAGGTAAAAGTATTGCCAATAAAAAGATTGAGTTAATGAAACCGATCATTCTACCGGAACTCGTAACGGCATAGGTGCCTAAAAAACCGTCCAATACTAACGTTACAATTCCTAAAAGTGCCGCAAATAATGCAAACCACCAGTACTCTGAACGTGGTGCACGCCCCTCAAAATTGCAATAATTCTCTTTGAGACAAGTGCGAACAGACTCCATAAAAGTCATCTCAAACTCCTTTTTAAAAAATAAGATAAATTATATAATAATGGCACTTAAATTTGTCCTTTATATTGATTAAATTTTAAAATTTATCTCCGCCACCGCGCTGTCTGGCAAATACATTAAAATTTATCTCGAATGAACTTAATAGCGAGCTGTTTGATAAGCGGAGGAGGGTAGGTTAGGCGGAACAAATTTTGCTTTTTCGCTCGCGTTAAATGACAAAGTAGGGCGGCTGCGACTGGCGCAATTATAATAGCGATTTTATCTGCTTTGCACCGCCGTAGCCACTCAAATTTTAAAATTTACTTCTCTTTGTGACTTAAAATTTTAGAAATTTTTGCGGCGTCGTAAGTTTTTGCCTGCGCTTTTAGAAACTCGCAAAGCTCTTTCTGTTCGCACAAGCCGCGAGAGAGCAGAAATTTCGCCGTCATCTCGTCATCCAGCACCACAGCTACTTTGATAAGCGTTTCGATCTCCTTTTTATCAATGCTCGCAAAGCTTTGGAATTTTAAAATTTCGTCCAAATAGCGTAATCTCTCGTCGCGGAATTCTTTAAATTTGGCGCCCGCGGCAAACTCCCTCGCAGCAAGCGGCAGCGCCTCCTTATATCCGAGAATAGAAACGTTGTTATCGCTTAAAAATATTAATTCGCTGCCCGCAACCGAGCCGACCACGTCTTTCGTATCTCGCGCGCCGTTTGCAATCAAAAACTTAAATGTCTCGAAATTATCGTTTGCCGCGGCATCTCGCAGCAGCCCGCTAGCCTTGACGTCCGCGCCGTTTCGCACCAAAAGCTCTAAAAGCCGCATCGCATCGGCGCTATCAAAGTGATAAAGCTTCGCCATCTCGCCGCTAAATTTCGAGCCGAAAAAGATTGCGAGCTTTAGCGGCGAGAAATAGCCGCCGTCTCCGCCGTAATTGAGATTTGGTTTAAATTTAAGGATTTTTTCTATCCGCTCGAAGTCAAATTTTGAATTTCGCAGCACCTTCGGATTAAAAATGAAAGCGGTGAAAATTCTATCTTTAAACTCCCCGAAATCCTCGTCGATCCTGCCCCTGTTTTGCGCCGCGAATTCCAAAAGCGCGTCCAAGCCCGCATCTATCTGCGCATCGCTAGCATTTTCATCGTAAAAAATTTCAAAATTTGGTTGTGATAAATTTGACTCTGCTTGCTGTGAAGCAGAAACTCTCGGGTCATCCTTAGCGGCGCCGAAAGCGCAGCCCGCAAGCAAAATCCACAAAAAGATAAAATTTTTCATATTGCCCTCGCTTAAATTTTGCGCGATTATATCAAATCTAAGGCTAAATTTAACGGCGTCTTGAAATTTCATAAAAAGCAAACGGCAAATAAATTTAGCCTAAAAAAGCGCCTTTTGATTTTAATTTCGCTAGAATTAGCCGTAAATAACCTAAACAAAGGAGCAGCAAATGAAACTACTTTTTACTTTGATCTTGCTTTGTGCGGGGCTTTTTGCAAACACGCTGCAAGAGATCAGAAATAGCGGCGTCATCAGAGTAGGCGTCAGAGATGGCAGACCACCTTTTAGCGAGATTAGCGGCGGTAAATTTGAAGGCTTTGAGATCGAGCTTGCCAATGCGATCGCAAAGGCGATTTTTGGCGCCAAACAAGGCGAAGTACAGTTTGTCTCCCTAAGCGCCGCCGATCGCGTCTCGTATCTAGTCAATAATAAAGTCGATATGGTCGTAGCTACCTTCGTCATCGATTCGGCGCGCAAAAATCATGTAGACTTCTCGATGCCGTATTTTTCGACCAATCTCGGCGTGTTAACTCGCAAAGCGGACGCCATCAAAGATATATCACACTTGCGCGATATAAGGCTCATAACTGAAGAGGGCACGACCGTAGATGATTACCTCAAAAAAGAGAAATTTAGCAACGTAAGCTACTGCAAAAGCACAAGTGAATGCTACGCGATGATCTGTGACGGTAAGGCTGATGGATACATCAATTTAAATATCACGGTGCTAGCCTACGCCGTCGTGGACGATACGCTCGAAGTGCCGTTTCAAAACTTCGGTAAGCCCGATTTTATCGGTATTGGCGTGCAAAAAGGAAATAAGGAGCTGCTTGATTTCATCAACGCAGAGCTTGTCAAGCTAAGCAAAGAGGGCTTTTTCAAAAAAGCTTATCAGGACACCTTCGAGCCTTTTTACCGCGGTACGGCGGATAAAAAATACTTCCTGCTAGATGGAATTTATGATTTGCTATAAAAGCGTAGAGCTAGAAATTAAAATATAAAATTTATCGCAGGCATCTTGCATAACGAATAAATCTTGGGATTTAAAATTTTTCAAATTCATTAAATTTTAAATCCCCGCTTTGCCCCTAAATTTCAAACCTGCATACGCGCGGTGATTGAATTTTAAACCGCTTGCATTTATTTTCTCTAAAATATATAGTGCTATAATTATTTCAAAACTAAAAAGTAGGGGGCTTTTTATGAGATTACTTTTTATTTTAGCCTTATTTTGCGCTAGCATTTTTGCAAATACACTAGATGAAATCAGGCAGGCAGGGGTTATCAGAGTAGGCGTGCGCGAAGGTCGTCCGCCGCTAAGCGAGTCTAATAACGGCAAGTTTGAGGGTTTTGAAATCGAGCTTGCTAGCTCGATCGCCAAAGACATTTTCGGCGATAAAAAGGGCGAAGTGCAGTTCGTAGCCGTAACCGCAGGCGATAGAATCCCGTTTTTGAAAAATAATAAGGTCGATATGGTTATCGGCACCTTTATGATTACGCAAGAGCGTAAGAAGCAGGTGGATTTCTCGCTGCCGTATCTATCGGTAAATTTTGGCATTGTAACGCGTAAAGAGGATCAAGTGAAAGACTTCGCGCAGGTTCGCGATATGAGAATTTCAATCGAAAAAAATCCCAACGGCTCAATGACCGAGCGCTATCTGCGAAAAGAGAAATTTAGCAATTTAGTTTACTGCAAAAATACCTCCGAGTGCTACGCGATGATAAAGGACGGCAGAGCCGACGGCTACGCAAACGACAACATCATCGTCCTAGCCTACGCCGTCGTGGACGATACACTCGAAGTGCCGTTTAAAAACCTAGGCGCAGCGGAATTCTTAGGCGTCGGCGTGCAAAAAGGTAATCAAAGCCTGCTTGATTTCATCAATGCCGATCTAATTAAGCTAAGCAAAGAAGGCTTTTTCAAAAAGGCTTATGAGGACACTTTTGAGCCGTTTTACCGCGGAACTGCGGATAAAAAATACTTCCTGCTAGACGGAATTTATAATATGCTTTAGACCTTAGAATTCTAAGGCGCGAAATTTTGAAATTTTAAAATTCCGCTTCGCACGCGGCGAGCGAGATTCTACAATCTGTAAATTCTAAAATTCCAAATTTTATCTTACGCTCGGTTTCAAAATCTATATTCTATTCGGAACAAAATTCCACGCTACGATATAATTTTACCCGCACCAAGAATTTTAAAATCCCATTCTGCAACATAATTTCATAGTTCAGTGCTTTTGCGCTGCGATAAAATATAAAATTTATCGTGCGGTGTAGAATCCCACAGATAAGCGCGATAAATTTAAAAGGATAAAATTCCGCGTGAGGCGAAATCTAGCTCTAAGCAAAAGCGCAGTCGCCGCAGATGCTATTTTAAACTTTCAGCCGTTAAATTTTACTCAAACGCCTTGTAGTGCGCCTCGTCGGCGAATTCTAACATCTCGCGATCGCCCCTGCTGTCGCCGTAAGCGATAACGCGATCGAAAGCCTGCACGTCGTATGCCGCGCGCACGCGAGCGACCTTTTGCGCGCCGTAGCAGTTCTGCCCCTCGATCTCGCCCGTGATGATGCCGCCTTTGCGCCGTATTTTGGTGCCTAAAAGCTCCAAGCCCTGCGCGTCGCACCATGGACGCAGCCAGTCTTCGAGCGAGGCGGTGACGATGACGATCTTATCGCCCGCGGCTTTGTAGCTTGCGATCTTGTCCATAGCACTTTGTTTTAGGATATCTTCGATGTGGGTGGTGGAGTATTTTTTGCAAATTTTATCGAATTTATCGGCGCTCATGCCCGCAAAAAAGTAGCCCAAGAGCTTTCTGCGCGTAAAATTATTGCTCGCAAGACCTAATTTATACGCCGCTAAAATGGGAGATAGCACCAAAATCCCGCGAAAAAATTTCTTAAATCCGACTACGTAGGCGACGAACTCGAGTAGCGAATCATCGCGCGTGATCGTGCCATCAAAGTCGAATAAAACAAGATTCATTGCCTCTCCTAGCAAAATTTTAGCAGCGCAAATTTTAAAATTTGCCTATAAAAAAGGCGTGAAATTTAAAAGCTAAATTTCACGCCGAATTTTAAAATTTCATCCAAAAATTCTACTTTTTCGCCATTCGTCTGCGCGTCGTAGGATCCAGGTATCGCTTGCGTACGCGGATATTTACGGGCGTGACCTCCACAAGCTCGTCCTCCTCGATCCACTCCAAAGCGCGCTCTAAATTTAATACTCGCGGCGGCACGAGCTTGATCGCATCATCGCTGCCGCTGGCGCGGACGTTGGTTAAATTTTTACCCTTGATCGGATTTACGTCCAGATCGTTCGGGCGGCTGTGCTCGCCGATGATCATGCCCAGATAGACCTTCGCCTGCGGAGCGATAAAAAGCACGCCGCGATCTTGCAGGTTCCACAGGCTGTATCCTAGCGCCACTCCGTTTTCCATGCTCACGAGCGCGCCGTTTTGTCGCTTTTCGACCGCGCCGATGAAGGGGCGAAATTCCAAAAAGCTATGATTCATCACCCCTTCGCCGCGAGTATCGGTCAAAAACTGCGAGCGAAAGCCGATAAGACCGCGCGCCGGAATCTCAAACTCCATACGCGTCTGCCCGTCGCCGGTAGGATTCATCACCTTCATCTCGGCCTTTTTGCGGCCGAGCTTTTCTATGACGGTGCCGGTGCAATCATCGGGCGCGTCGATAACTAAGTGCTCGAAAGGCTCGCATTTGATGCCGTCGATCTCTTTGATGATAACTTCCGGGCGCCCGAGGCAAAACTCAAAGCCCTCGCGGCGCATATTCTCGGCCAAAATCGTGATCTGCAGCTCGCCGCGACCGCTTACTTTAAATTTGCCCTCGCCCGCGTTTTCATAGCGCATCGCTATGTTGGTTTTCATCTCCGCTTCCAGGCGCTCGTCGATCTTGTTTGAGGTTACGAATTTACCCTCCGTGCCGGCTAGCGGTCCGTCATTTACGCTAAAAATTACGCTAAGGGTTGGCTCTTCGATATGCAGCGCATCAAGCGGAATCGGATTACTTGGATCTACGATGCTGTCGCCTACGTCAAGCGCGTCAAAGCCAGCGATCGCTACGATGTCGCCCGTGCCCGCCGCATCGATGTCGGTGCGCTCAAGCCCGCTAAAGCCGATGAGCTTTGAAATTCTGCCGTTTATGTGCGTGCCGTCTGCTTTAGCTAACATAACGCTTTGGTTTTTGTTTATCGTGCCGTTGAAAATCCTAGCGATACCGATCTTGCCGACGTAGTTGTCATAATCGAGCGTAAAAACCTGCAACTGAAGCGGATTGTCGTCGCTGCCGCTAGGAGTAGGGACGTGAGAGATGATCGTCTCAAAAAGCGGCTTCATATCGGCGCTTTCGTCGCTTAGATCGTATTTTGCGTAGCCGTTTTTAGCAGCGGCGTAGATGACCGGAAACTCGAGCTGCTCGTCGTTTGCATCAAGCGCTACGAAAAGATCGAAAATTTCATTTACCACGCGGTCCGGATCGGCTGCGGGCTTGTCGATTTTATTTACTACTACGATCGGTCGCAGTCCCAAAGACAGCGCCTTTTTCACGACAAATTTAGTCTGCGGCATAACGCCTTCTTGCGCATCGACGAGTAAAAGCACGCCGTCTACCATCTTTAGTACGCGCTCGACCTCGCCGCCGAAATCGGCGTGACCCGGAGTGTCGATGATATTGATTTTAACGCCGCCGTAATGGATAGCGGTATTTTTGGATAGGATCGTAATACCGCGCTCGCGCTCTATGTCGTTGCTGTCCATCACGCGCTCGCCGACTTCTTGGTGATTACCAAAGGTGCCGGATTGTTTTAAAAGCTCGTCTACGATAGTGGTCTTTCCGTGATCGACGTGCGCGATAACCGCGATATTTCTGATATTTTCCAAATTTTTCTCCGTTTATAATTTCAAAAACTGATGATTATACTAAAAAAATTCTTAAGATAAAAATTTACGAGTATTCTTTGACTTCGCAGACAAAAAACTCATAAACGCGCTGTTGGATTAGCGCATCCTCGTCATCATCTCCAATCAAACGGCGTAGATGCGAAAAATCAATCTTTTTGATATATTTTTTGTTATTTTTGATATCTCTGTCGATCTCTTTTAAAAGCGAATCTAAATTTAAGCTTTTATAGGTTTTCGCCTTTAAGATATACTCTTTTACGATGGAGACCAGCACGCCGATGCGCTGTTCGTCGCCCGGATAAATTTCGCCGGCTATATCTTTGATCGCGTCGTAATCCTCGTCGGTCTGCTTTTTTTTAGCAAGCAGCATAGCGGCAAAAATTTTGGCTCTGAACTCAATAGAACGATGATGAGGGATAAAAACCTCGCGAAATACGGATAAAAGATGATTTTTGAAATTCATTTATAACCTTACTTTAAGAAACATTTCCATATAATCCCGTTTGCCCTTTCTTAGACCTGTGCAATGCTTTTTTTAGGCACCGCTTCAGGGTAGGAATACAGCAGAGCACTTAGATCTCGCATGTGCCGCAGCCATCTGGGAAGGGGTTTTATAAATCGATCCTATTAAGTCCGAAATGCTCTTTGAAATCCTCGCAAACACTCTGAAAATCGACGCCTTCAATTTTCGGCTTGGCTTTGAAAAACTCTAACATCGAATTATACCCACTAAGCAACTCCTTGCTTTTCACGCCGTAGCTGATCGAAATCCCCGCCTCGAAAAACGCCGCTAGTTTATCGCAATACTTAAGCGCCTTGCCGTCGATTGCGCGAAATTTATCTTCATTAAACATCTTTAGGCTGCCTTCTGCAAATTTAGGCTCCTTGCCTAGCTCGAAAGTGCGATTTTCAAACTCGTCTTTTATAAATTTACCGCCCTCTTTGCGGATACCTAAAATATAACTGAAATCATCTCTCATATGCTCGGGCACAAAGGGTAAAATTTTATCGTCTATTAGCCGCATCTCATATTCGCTAATGATGTCGCTAAGGCCCTTGACGCCGTATTTTACGGGGCTAATGATGTCGCGAGTTAGGCTTTCGGGCAAATCATGAAATAGCGCGCAGAAAAAATTATACGCCGTGCGCGAGCGGCACGCATCCACTTCAAGCGAAAAAAAGTAGCTTAAAATCGCAACTACCAGCATGTGTCCAAGCACCGATGTCTCAGGGATGCGCGGCGTCTGCGCCCAGCGCTTTTGAAAACGAAGTCTGCCGCTAAGATCGACTATGCGAGCAAGTTTTTTATTCATCACGATCTTTCGCACGCCGATTAGCTCGTAATAATCCTCGAGCTCCTCCTCGACCTTGGCTTTTAGCTCCTCGATGTCGTTTAGAAACTGACTCGTTTGATAGACGATATTAAATTCCCAGCGCGTAGAAAGGTAGCTCGCCGCCTTTAAGATCACGGCTTCTTTCTTATGATCCTTGGAATTTAGATATTTTTTAAATCGCTCGAAAAAAGCGCCATTTTGAATAGGCAAAAGATCGCTTTCCAGGACACTTAGAACCCATTCGTTGATCTTTTTTTTCTTGGTTTTTTGGATCTGATGAAAAACGTCCGGGCGAATATCGGTTACGACGATGCGCGCTAAAAACTCGAAAATCCCTGCTTCTATCACATAGTTGATATCCACATCGCGCTCAAAGCTAGCGATGAAATAAGCGATGATAAATTTATGCGCCTGTTTGTCGAGCTCGACTAGACTTACCATCTTTGGGTAATCGTTCCAGCGGCTAATGCTTGCGGATTTAAAAATTTGTTCGACTAAATTTGAGCTTATCATCGGTAAATTTGATCCGAGTTTATTTCGATTACGGTGTGGACATTGCCGCGCGGATTAAAATCGCCCGTGATTTTCATAAATTTAGGCTTTAATTTGCTTTGCAATGCGCCATAAATTTCATTTATGCTATCTTCGTGGCTAATATAGCGATTCATAAAGGAATTTATGTAAAGTTTGATAGCTTTAAGTTCGACTACGAGCTTGTCCGGGATATATTCCAAATAGATCGTCGCAAAATCCGGATAGCCCGAGCGCGGACAGCGGCAGCAAAACTCAGGTAGGGTTATTTTTATCAGATAATCGTGCTCCTGTTTATTGGGCCAAACTTCCATCTTTTCTATGTCAAATTTCTCAATTTCCTCTTCGCCGTATCTCACTATGATCTCCTTAAATTCGATATATCGTTCGGCTTTTCGACGCAAAATCCCTGAATATAATCGATGCCCATTTTATAAAGCTGCATTTGAAATTCCTCTTTGTCGATGAAGCGCATTACGGTTTTGACGCCCGATTTCGCACAGGCTTCGTTGATGCCTATAAAGATATTTTTAATCTTTTCATCGTCTAAATTTTTATTAAATTCTATGTCGTAAACGATAAAATCCACTTCTAAAAATTTTAAATATTCAAAGCTTGCGTTTGAGCCGCCAAACTGCGACAGCGCGAAGCTAAATCCGAGTTCGCGGAATTTAATCAAAATTTCATCAAAGCGCTTGATCTCAGAATAGATAAGCTTTTCGTTAAACTCAAACACGATCTTTTTCGGATCGATTAGATTATTATCGATGAGCTTTAAAATTTCATTGCGAAACTCGTTATTTCGCAGCGTCTGAGGCATAATCTCGATAAAAATTTTAGCGTCGATATCCTTAAAATAGATGATTCTAGAAATTTGCCTCATCATCGAAATATCGTATTTAATATCGTAATGATTTAGAAGCAAAATATCTAAAATTCTACTTTTTGTGATCTTTTCGCCGCTTCGCAGATCAAGCTTTGGAATCAAATTTATATGTGATTTCACGCCGTTTTTATCTGCGACGCGCTGATATTTAAAACTGAAATTTTCACTATCGATCGCTTCCATTACGTCGGCGGAAAATACGTCGATTAGTACCTTCTCAACGTCGATCGCCTTCTCGCCGTGCTCTTCGTCGTCCAGGTGATTTATCTTATAAAATAGAGCATTTACGATATTATTTAGATTGCGATCATATGAGCTTGGAAGCATTGTAAATTCGCTTTTTATCTCTACATTTTTAATCGTTTGACTTGAAATTTTATGCTCAAACATTCGCAAAATATGGCTTAAATTCGTAGCTTTTGATTCTACGCCGAATACAAAGTAGCCGTTTATAAAGCGCCCGATCGGAAGGTCCTTAAAACCCTGCTCCGCCATAAAATTTGAAAGTTCTTTACAATACTCATATAAAATTTCATCGCCGTTTTTATAACCGTATCGATCGTTTATGTCGATGATATTTTTAATTCGCAAAAGGACAATATTTATTTGATGATTTTTAGCTAGATCGTTGCTTAAAATTTTCTCGATCTCCTCGCGCACAAACACGTGAGTAACGGGATCTATCAGCGTCTTTTGAAAGCCAAAGTAAATTTGATAGATGACATAATAAACATAGCAGATCAAAAGTATCAAAAACAAAATTACGTCATCAAATTTAAACTCGCCGTTTCGAAACAAAATAATTCCAAAAACAATCAAAACGCAGGTAAATGGCACCGAAATTTTAAGTGCCGTTATGAAACGATTTTCGCGCTCTTTGGTCTCACTAAATAGAACAGGCATTATATATCCAAGTGTTTAACATCTTTTGCATGATCTTGGATGTAGTTTCGGCGTGGCTCGACCTCGTCGCCCATGAAAAGATTAAAGGTATCGCTAGCACTCTGTGCGTCTGCAATGCTAATTTTTAAAAGCCTTCTATTTTCAGGGCTCATAGTGGTTTCCCAAAGCTGCTCCGGATTCATCTCTCCAAGACCTTTATAGCGCTGAATATAAGCGCCTTTTTTCGAGCTTTTTTCGATTTCATCTAAAATTTCAATAAAATCCTTGCCAAAGCTTACATCCCGCTCTTTGATCTTTGAATAAACTCTGATCGCCTCTTCAAAGATATAATTGCCGAATAAATTCTCATCTATCACAAGCTGTTCTAAGCCGCTCGGCGTCTGGACATAAATTCTAATGCCTTCATCATTTACGTAGGAATTTAAGATATTAAATCCTTCACTTTCCAAACGCGGTTTTAAAATTTCAAATAACTCCTCATAGCCAAGGCTTCGCGCTTCATCGTTTTCTATCAAAAATCTGATCGCGCTAAGCACGCTGAAGCGCTTTTTAAGCTCATTCAGAAGCGAGCGATAATTTGAGACGATTTTTAGATAATCAATCAAATCCTCGTTGCCGATGCCTTCAAACTCGCCCATATCAATGCCCGTTTCGATCAAAAACTCGCTAAGCGCCTTTTCATCTTTTAGATAAATCTCTTTTTTGCCCTTTTTATATCTAAAAAGCGGCGGCTGTGCCAGATAAACATAGCCGTTTTCCACGATAGGACGCAAAAATCTAAAGAAAAATGTTAAAAGCAGAGTCTGAATGTGGCTACCGTCGACATCCGCATCGGTCATAATAATGATTTTGTGATAGCGAAGCTTTTCTTCGTTAAATTCCTCGCCGATACCGCAACCAAAGGCCGTGATCATATTTTTAATCTCTTCGGATTGTAAAATTCTATCCAGGCGCGCCTTTTCTACGTTTAAAATTTTACCTCTAAGCGGCAGGATCGCTTGAAACACCCGGTCTCTTCCCTGCTTCGCCGAGCCGCCCGCGCTATCGCCCTCGACTAGATAAATTTCGCTAATGCTCGCATCCTTACTCTGACAATCGGCTAGCTTTCCCGGAAGGGTGCCGACGGAATTTATATTGTCTTTTTTGCGCGTTAGATCGCGCGCTTTTTTTGCCGCTTCGCGACCGCGCGCAGCTAAAAGAGCCTTATTCATAATGGCGCGCGCTTCGATCGGATTTTCTTCAAAATACTTGCTAAGCACCTCAAACGCCATCTTTTGCACGATCGGTTTAACATAGCTGGAGCCCAACTTACCTTTAGTCTGCCCCTCAAACTGTGGCTCAGGAACCTTTACGCTAATTACCGCGATAAGCCCCTCGCGAACGTCGTCGCCGGTGATCTTCGTGTCCTTTTCGCGTGCAGCCGCATTTGCCGCGACGTAATTTGTTATCGCGCGCGTAAGACCCGCTCTAAAACCCGCCTCGTGCGTACCGCCGTCCGGAGTTTTGATATTATTTACGAAGCTTAACAAATTTTCGCTATACGTTTCGTTATACATCAGCGCAAAATCGACCATAACATCATCCGCGCTATCACTAAACGATACGGCTTTAGATATGGCAGGCGCTTTATTCATATCATTTACGAAGCTTTCCAAGCCGCCTTCAAAGTGAAAGTGCTCATCCCTGCCAGTGCGATTATCTTTAAAATTTATTGTAATTTTTGGATTTAGATACGCTAACTCGCGAAATCTTTTTGATAAAATTTCATCGTCAAATTCTAAAATTTCAAAAATTTCGCCGTCGGGCCAAAACTCAATCGTAGTACCCGTGCGATTAGTAGTTTTTATCTTTTCAAGCTCGGTAGTAGGAATTCCTTTGGCAAATTCTTGTCTATAAATATTTCCATCCCGTTTGATCGTAGCAACGAGCTTTTTTGAGAGTGCATTTACGACGCTAACACCCACGCCGTGCAGACCACCGGAGACTTTATAAGTGTCTTTGTCAAATTTACCGCCTGCATGAAGCACCGTAAGAACCACCGTCGCAGCAGGAATTTTTTCAGTCGGGTGTATATCAACGGGAATCCCACGACCGTTATCGCTAACGATACAACTTCCCTCACTCGTGATCTCAACATCGATCGTGTCGCAGTAGCCCGCCATCGCCTCATCGATCGAATTATCAACTACCTCGTAGATCATATGGTGAAGTCCGCCGATATTGGTGTCTCCGATATACATTCCAGGGCGCTTTCTAACAGCCTCAAGACCTTTTAAAACTTTAATATTACTAGCGCCATAATTTTGCTTCATAATTTTCCTTTAAATATTATTTATCGGCATGACGACCGTTTTTAAGCCATCCGCGCTAAGCACGAACGCCGTATCGGAGCTATTAAAATCAAGCTCAAAAATTTCGCTCTCGATATTACTTAAAAAATCAAGTAAAAAGCGATTTTTTACGCCAAAAACTATTTCTCCGTTTATCTCGATCGCCGCTTCAATTTCGGTCTTTGCCTCAGAATTATCCTCGTTGATGCTCTCAAAAATCATTCCGTCCTTTTTAATGGTAACCTTCATCTCCTCGCACATTGCGTTTATTGCTCGTACGCCACTTACCATCTTATCGCGTGGGATTGAAATTTTATACGCAGTATCGCTTGGGATCACACGCTCGTAGTTTGGAAATTTGCCGTTAATAAGCTTTGTAAAAAACTCAAAATTCTCGCTCACTGCTAGCAACACGTTTTCGTCGTAGTAAATTTTAATTTTGTCCGAAAATAGCTTTTGAATTTCACCTATTGCCTTTTTAGGGATTAAAATTTTAGTATCTAGCTCGCCCGCTTTTGATTGAGTGATTAGCTTATAAACGCTAAGTCGCTTTGTATCGGTTCCGACTAAATTTATAAAACCCTCTTTTACGTCTATTAAAGCGCCATTAAGCTCATATTTTGGATTGTTGGTGTCTATCGACGGATATATTTTTTTAAGGCTTCTGCCTAAAATTCCAGCGTTTACGTCAAAGCTGTTTTTACCATCTATTGTAGGGAAACTTGGGAAATCATTAGTCTCAAACATCGGAAGCTTGTACTTGGATTTTTTTTGCTTTACGAAGAGCGCTCCGTTGACAGTTTCTAAAGTAACGCTATCGTCGCTTAGACCTTTAATAACGCTAAGGAGCTTGCCTCCATTTGCAGTGGCTTCGCCTTCTGTTTCTATAGCGACGTTCTGAATATTATAGCTAAGGCCTATTTCATGATCGGTAGCTTTTATACTAAAAATTCCATCTTTTGCACTCATTAAAAGATGCGAAGTTATCGAGCTTAGATCTTTTTTATCAAGATAGGAGCTAGTATTTGAAACTATCTCTTCTAAAAGCTTTTTAGTGATTAACACTTTCATATTTTTATCCTTTTAAATTTTTATCGTTGTAGTAGTTGGCAAGTAGTTTTTGTGAAAAACTTATCCTAAAGCTTATCTTTAGGTAGTTTATCCAGTGAGTAGGTAACCTTGTTTTATTCACTTTCATTCACCTTTTTTGCTTTATTTTCATAAAGTTTAAATTTCATTCTTATCCTTTTTGGTTATTTTGTTTTTTAGTTCTTCGATCTTTATTTTTAACATCTCGTCGGTTTGAATGAGTTCGTTGATTTTTTTGATATTTTTGCTGATGGCGC
This sequence comes from uncultured Campylobacter sp., assembly GCF_963518785.1. Classification (NCBI taxonomy): domain Bacteria; kingdom Pseudomonadati; phylum Campylobacterota; class Epsilonproteobacteria; order Campylobacterales; family Campylobacteraceae; genus Campylobacter; species uncultured Campylobacter sp. The sequence continues at coordinate 104,018 of NZ_CAUQKJ010000003.1, read as the reverse complement.
TGTGATCTTTTAGATTAAAAAATGCGGCGATTTTAGGCATTGAGTTTTGAGTTAACTGTTTGGTTAGATATATGCAAATTTGGCGCGCTTCGACGACGTTTTTAGCTCGCGTTTTGCTTTTTAGCTCGCTAGGTTTTACGTTCAGTTCTTTTGAAATCACCTCTATGACGTGTTCGAGACTCACGCTTGAATATTTTTGATGGATCTGATCTTGAAGCGTACTTTTGGTAAATTCTAACGTGATCTTTGTGCGAAGTATTGAGGAATAGGCGTTTAGTTTATTTATTGCGCCTTCGATCTCACGGATATTGTCACCCATATTTGCGGCGATGTATTCTACGACGTCGTGTGGAATTCTAACGCGATTTTCTTCACTCTTTTTATTGATAATAGCAATTTTAGTTTCTAGATCCGGCGGGGTTATGTTTGCTATTATGCCGCTTTCAAATCGCGTTGTAAGACGACTTTCAAAGCCTTTTAGAAATTTTGGCGGTAGGTCGTTGGTTAGCACGATTTGGCAGTTTTTGTCTTTCAGCTCGTTAAACGTATAAAAAAGCTCCTCTTGAGCTTTATCGCGTCCAATTAAAAACTGAATGTCGTCGATGAGCAAAACGTCGCAGTTGCGGTATTTTTGTTTAAATTTATCGATCGAGTTGTTTTTAAGGTTAAAGACGAAATCATTAGCGAACTGCTCGCTGGTGACGCAAATGACGGTTTTTCCCTTTTTGATGCAGTAATTTCCGATCGATTGAAGCAGGTGAGTTTTTCCTAGCCCACTAGGTCCGTAGATAAAGAGCGGATTAAAGCGAATTCCGGGCTCTTTTGCGACGGATACCGAACACTCGAAGGCAAATTTATTTGAATCGCCGATGATAAAATTTTCAAAATTATAATTTTCGCTTAGAATCGTGCTCTTTGGCTTTTCCGAGATGATTTTTACCTTTTCTTTCGGCGAAATTTTAGCTTTTGAGGTGATTTTGACGATTACGTCATTAAGCCCGAACTGTTTTTTGATAAGCTCTTTTATCTTAGTGCCGTATTTTGTCTGGGCATATTTGGCTATAAACTCGTTAGTTGCGTTATAAATGAAAAATTCCGGGGTCGAGTTTTTATCGTTAAATTTCAAATTTTTAATGTATCTAGAGTATTCGGTAGGTAAAATTTCCTTCTCTAAATTCGATAAAATTTCTTGTGCTTGCGACGTCACCATAAAATTCCCTTACAAATTAGATTAAGATTTTAGCTAAATTTCGCTAAATTTGCGGTAAATTTAAGTTTATTCACCGGTGATTAAACTGTGAATAAGTGTGAAAGGTGGATATGAAAATTTTAGGAATCGATCCGGGAACTAGAAATTTAGGCTATGCGATTTTGGAAAAAGATGTGAATAAAATCACTCTCGTAGAGGCGGGATTAGTGAAAATGAAGGCCGAAAACGTGCAATTTCAAATGACGCAGATGAGCGAGGCGATCGATCAAATTTTTAGCGCTCATAAGATTGATGAGGTCGCGATAGAATCGATGTTTTACGCCTATAATCCGCAGTCTGTTTTGAAGCTTGCTCAGTTTCGCGGCGCGCTAGCCCTTAAAATTTTACAAATTTTTGGTAATTTTACCGAATACACGCCGCTTCAGATAAAAAAATCGGTCACCGGAAAGGCAAAGGCGGCGAAGGAGCAGGTTGCGTTCATGGTGAAGCGGATCTTGGGGATTAATAAGGAGATTAAGCCGCTTGACATCACCGATGCCATAGCTATCGCGCTTACGCATGCAAATGTTATGCGCTTAGCGCCTAAATAGGAGGTTTATGAAAATCGCTATTTTGCAAATGGACGTGAAAATGGCTCAAAATTCCGTAGATTGCGAGCAAAATTTTATCCGAGCGCGCGAGCTGATCGATCGCGCGTTAAAACGCGGCGCGGACGTATTGGTGCTGCCCGAGGCCTTTAACACGGGCTTTTGCGTACAAAATTTCAAGCGCTTAGCCGACGCGGGAGCTGCGCGAACGAAGGGATTTTTAAGCGGAATTTCGCAAAACTGCGGTGCTGTTTTAATAGGCGGATCGATAAACTCCGAGCGAGATAAAATTTATAATTCTGCTTTCGTCTATCAAAACGGAGCCGAAATTTTACGCTACGACAAGATCCACGCTTTCTCGCTTGCTCGCGAAAATGAGATCGTAAGCGGCGGTGATAGGTTAGGAATTTGCGAGATAAAATTTAAAAATCGCGCGGTTAAAATCGGCGTCGCGGTCTGTTATGATCTGCGCTTTTGCGAAATTTTTCGCGCCTTGGCGCTTCGCGGCGCGCAGATAGTTTTTGTAATCGCACAGTTTGCACAAAGCCGCATAGAGCATTTTATCACGCTTGCGAGAGCCCGCGCGATCGAAAATCAAATTTTTATCTGCGCGGTAAACGGCTGCGGCGATACGGGGCAGGGCGAGAGTTTCGGTGGAAATTCGATGTTAATCGGTCCTGGCGGCGAGATCATTGCACGCCTAGGCAAAAAAGAGGCTGTGAAGATTGCTCGGGCGAATTTAGATGAAATTTTAAAATTTCGCGCTAAAATAGATATTTTAAAAGATATGAAACCTGAAATTTATAAGGAGTTTTGATGAAAACTTTGGTATTTGTGATCGATATGCTAAACGGCTTCGTAAAATTCGGCGCGATGGCCGATCCTAGCATAGCAAAGATCGCTCCTGCGGTGCTTAAACAGATAGAAGCGGCTAAAAACGTGCATTTCATCTGCGACGCTCACGCCGAGCGGGATTTGGAGATGAAGCGCTATCCAGTTCACTGCCTAGTTGGCTCGCCCGAAGCGGAGGTGATCGAGGAGCTTGCGCCCTACGTAGGCGAGCAAAACGTCACTTTTAAGCGCAGCACGAATGGCTTTCATAATTTGGATAAGAAAATTCTGGACGGCTTCGATCGCTTTGTGATTACGGGCTGTTGCACCGATATCTGCGTGATACAGTTTGCGCTTAGCCTGCGCACCTATCTCAACGAAACTGGCGCCGATAAGGACGTCATCGTTCCGCGCGATGCGGTAGCTACGTATGACACGCCGAATCATGAGCGCGGCTACTACGATGAATGCGCACTAAACTTAATGCAAAATGCGGGTATTTTGGTGATTTAAGCTGTACTTAGATTAAACAGAATTTCAAGCTAAATTTTCTAGCTTATAAATTTTAAAATTTAGAGCCGCTCTTAAAATTTTGAAATTTTTTGAGCGGTAGAATTTTAAAATTTTAATCTTTTTATGGAATTTAGCTTTGTTTTACTGCGACTGCTTTTGCGACGAAAAATCCCACTACTCCGGAAATTATCGAGCCTAAAAATACCGCGAGCTTGTCTGTGTAATGATACATATCGCTGCCGCCGTATGCGAGGCCATCGACGAAAAGCGCCATCGTAAAGCCGATACCACAGATAATTGCTACTGCGTAAAGCTGCGGCCAGCCTGCATTTTCCGGCATGTAGGCGATTTTGGCTTTGATTAAAATCCAGCTAAAGGCAAAAATTCCGATCTGTTTACCGAAAAATAGCCCTAGCATGATACCCATCGGCACCGGACCGAAAAGGAAGCTAGGACTGATGCCTGCTAGCGAAACGCCTGCGTTTGTAAAGGCAAAGATCGGCAAGATGAAGAAATTTACGGGGTAGGCTAGTCCGTGCTCCATATCCTTTAGCATAGAACCCGAGCGGGTCTTAAGCGGGATACAAAAACCCGCAAGCACTCCTGCGATGGTCGCGTGGATACCGGAGTTTAGTACCATCACCCACAGCACCACGGCCACGATGATAAACGGAAGCTTTTTATCGACACCAAGTCTGCTCATCGCTAACATTATTGCGACACAGGCAGCTGCGCCGCCTAGATAGATTGCGTTTATGGTAGAGGAATAAAACAAAGCGATGATTAAAATTGCACACAGATCGTCCATTATCGCAAGCGTTAGGACAAAAATTTTAAGGCTAGCCGGGATTTTTTTGCCCAAAAGTGCCATAACGCCTACAGCAAAGGCTATATCTGTCGCCGTTGGGATCGCCCAGCCCTTCATCGCGACGGCATCGCCCCAGTTGATGATCGAAAATATTATCGCAGGCATCATTACTCCGCCTAAAGCCGCGAAGCTAGGAAGTAGAATTTGAGAAAAATGGCGCAGCTGCCCTTCGATCTTTTCGCGCTTGAGCTCAAGTCCGATGGCAAAGAAAAATATCGCCATGAGTACGTCGTTTACCAAAAAATGCATTGATTCGTCAAGTTTCGCAGAACCCACGCCTATGGTAAAACTCAAATGCAAAAACGCTTCGTAATACTTTGATAAAAATTCTACGTTTTGAGCTATGATCGCAAAAACCGCGGATAGAAGTAATATAACGCCGGCACTACTTTCACTTGATAAAATTTTCTTAATGATATGTTGCACATGCTTCCTTTAAAATTTTGCTCTAATTTTATGCAAATTTTAATTAAATTTTTATCAAAACGGGCTAGTTGCTCGGTAAATTCGGCATTATTAGCATCGCATAAAGTATTATAAACATTATGATCGTAGGGCCTTCGTTGATCGCACGGAAGTATTTTCCGCTCCTGTGACACTCGTTTTTTTCAAATTTATACATATAATAATACAGCCACAAATGATAACAGATTAACAAAACTCCGGCTAGTAATTTTATATGAAAATACCCCATTTTCATAAGCCCCGGATTTAAAACAATAAGCATCACGCCGCTAAAAACCGTCACCGCCATCGCTATCCAGCCGATCGCGTGATACAGCATCCGCTCCATCTTTTTAACGACCTTTACGAAATCCGGTTTGTCTAAATTTTCAGCGTGATAAACATACAGACGCGGCATATAAAATAGCATCGCCATCCATGAAATAAAGCCCGCAAAATGGACAAATTTAAACCAATAGTAACTCATTTTTTCTCCTTAATCTCTCATTAAAATTTCTTTTCGCGCCTCGAATTCTTCTTTGGAAATCGCGCCTTTTTGATACAGCTCAAAGAGCGCATCGACTTTTTTTAGACGTCCTTCGTAGTCGTCCTCCTCCGTCTCGCTTGCAAAAGCATTTAAATCTTCCACCCAAATTCCTACGAAAAATATATCTAGCAAAATCCAAATTCCCCAAATCGCCCAAAACAAAAAGCCCACTAAAAACCATAGTGTAAAGCTCCCTAGCCAAAATAGCGCGATTTGAGCAAATCCGCTGATAAATTTGCCGCAGTAAATTCTATGCAGTCCGCCACCGATAGGCATAGCTGCGATCCACGAAAACGCACCTAAAAACCAAAGCGCGTAAGCGATGTAATTATTTCTCTTCATTTTTCTCCTTTTTTGCGGTGCGTAAGCCCTGAAAAATAAAAATTACCACGGCTAGATCGATCATCACGTCGGCGAAATTAAACACCGCAAACTCAAACCACTTATGCCACGCGACGTAATCCACGACGCCGCCGCGAATGAAGCGATCAAGCAGGTTTGAACACCCTCCTGCGAGCATTAGCGCAAATGGCATCCAGTGCTCGCAAAAGAGCTTTTTATGATAAAATACATACGCTGCAAGCGCTGAGATCAGCACGATCTGGATAAATTTTAAATTTTCGCCCAAAAACGCAAACATCGAAAACGCAACGCCGCGGTTAAGCGTAAGCTCTAGCGAAAAAAACTCCCCCTGCCACGAAAAGCCGTTTAAAAATGCGAGCTTGATCGCTTGATCGATCGCAAAGATTGCCATGAAAAGCAGGATAAATTTAATACAGGTCTTAGCCATCTTGCAATCCAAATTTAAATATATAAAGCTTGCGTTTTTTGCCCGCGCTTTTTGTGTGGAGCTGGTAGCTTGCCGCGCCGTAAAATTTTATAAAATCGCTATTCATTTAGGGCTTTGATGAAAAATTTTTCCACTTCATCCATTCGCTTTTGCAGCAGTTTTTCGTTTTTGCCCTCGATTAAGAGGCGGATAACGTTCTCGGTGCCGGAGTAGCGAAAGAGCGAGCGGATTTTGTCCGCTTTGAGGCTTGCTTCAAGCTCCTTTAGCCCTTTTAATTTTTCAAGCGGCTTTTTATCCGAAATTTTCAAATTCTTTAAAATTTGTGGATAAGGCTTAATCATCCCCGAAAATTCGCTTGCCTTCTTTTTCATATCCAGCATGCAGGCGGCGAATTGCAGCGCGCTTGCGATGCCGTCGCCCGTTTTGGCGTAATCGCCAAAGATCACATGCCCGCTCTGCTCGCCGCCGAAATTTGCGCCTAGTTCGTGCATCGTCTCAAGTACAAATTTATCGCCTACATTGCAGCGATGAAGCGCGATGCCGTGTTTGGCTAAAAAATCCTCCAGCGCGGAGTTACTCATCACCGTTGCAATCATCTGATCGCCTGCGAGGCGCTTTTTTCCTTTCAAATATACCGCTAAAATTCCAAGTAGCGCGTCTCCGTGGATGATCTCGCCGTTTTCGTCTACGACTACGAGTCTATCGGCATCCCCGTCGAAAGCAAAGCCGACATCGGCGCGTAATCTTTTGACCTCCGAGGCTAAATTTTGCGGGCTTAGTGCGCCGCAAGCATCATTAATATTTTTGCCGTTAGGTTCGTCGCCGATGACGATAGTTTCGGCTCCCAGCTCGTTAAATACGGTAGGTGCGACCTTGTAGCTTGCTCCGTTTGCGCAATCAAGCACCACGCGAAGCCCGTGCAGCGTCTTTTGCTTCGGGAAGGAATTTTTAATATGCACAATGTATCTGCCGATGACGTCGTCCACGCGCTTTGCGGCGCCGATTTGCATCATTTTGGTGCGCGCCTCGGCGATTAGATCGTCACTGAAATAAATTTTTTCGATCTGCGCTTCCTCTTTTTCGTCGAGTTTAAAGCCTTCGCTGTTGAAAAATTTAATGCCGTTGTCGTAGTATGGATTGTGGCTCGCGCTTATCATGATGCCCGCGTCGCAGCGCATATCCTCCGTAAGAAAGGCAATCGCAGGAGTAGGCATCGGTCCGATCTGACGGACGTTGTAGCCCACCGAGGTAAGGCCTGCTACGATCGCGGTTTCTATCATATAGCCGCTTCTGCGGGTATCTTTGCCGACTAGAATCATATTCGTAACGGAATTTTTCCTAAAATAAATTCCCGCTGCCATCGCTACGCGCATCGCAAGCTCGGCGGTTAGAAATTCTCCCGCTTTGCCTCGTACGCCGTCCGTCCCGAAAAGTTTCATTATCAAATCCTTGTATAAAAATCATGAAATTCTACCAGAAAAAGTTTAATCTTAATAAATTTAAACTATATTTAAATTTTACTTAAATTAAGCGTCGATTAAATATTTTTTACGTATAATCGCAGGTTCAAATTTAACCGAAAAGGAACGTTATGGCAAATCACAAATCCGCCGAAAAACGCGCGAGACAAACCATAAAAAGAACGGAGCGAAATAGATTTTATCGCACCAGAGTAAAAAATATCACAAAAGCCGTAAGAGAGGCGGTCGAGAGCAAGGATCTAGACGCAGCGACTCAGGCTCTAAAAACGGCTAATGAAAGCTTTCACAGCTTCGTAAGCAGGGGCTTTTTGAAAAAACAGACCGCGAGCAGAAAAGTAAGCCGCCTAGCCAAACTTGTAAATTCTTTAAAAACCGCCGCGTAAGTGCTCCTTACGCATAAAATTTAAATGCTAGCCGATAAACTAAAGCCTTTTTTGGATCGCTACGACGAGCTTTCGCGCATGCTTAGCGATCCCGCAGTTACTGCAGATATCGCTAATATGACGGCACTATCTAAGGAACAGCGCAGTATCGAGCCGATCAAAGAGGCGGCTAGCGAGTATCTCAAAATTTTAAATCAGATCGAAGAAAACAAAGCCCTGCTAAGCGATGCCGATCTCGGCGAGCTAGCCAAAGAGGAGCTTAAAAGCTTAGAGAGCGAAAAACCGCAGCTCGAAGAAAAAATCAAAATTTTACTACTTCCGAAAGACCCCAACGACGATAAGAATATCTTTTTAGAGATCCGCGCCGGTACAGGCGGCGACGAAGCGGCGCTATTTGCGGGCGATCTGCTCGGCGCGTATCTGCGCTATGCCGATCTTCGCGGATATAAATGCGAGATCGTAAGCACCAGCGAAGGCAGCGTCGGCGGCTACAAAGAAGTGATCTTGCTCGTAAAGGGCGCGGGAGCATATTCACGGCTGAAATTTGAAGGCGGCACCCACCGCGTGCAGCGCGTTCCCGAAACGGAGAGCCAGGGTAGGGTGCATACCTCCGCGATCACCGTCGCCGTCATGCCCGAGATCGAGGATAGCGAGATACAGATCAATCCGAACGACCTTCGCATCGACGTTATGCGCAGCTCCGGCCACGGCGGGCAGTCCGTAAATACCACCGATAGCGCCGTTCGCATCACTCACATCCCGACCGGCTTAGTCGTCACCAACCAAGACGGCAAGGATCAACACAAAAACAAAGAGGCAGCGATGAAGGTGCTAAAGGCGCGCCTTTACGATATGCAGGAGCAGGAGCGCTTAGAGAAAGAGCGCAAAGATCGCAAGGATCAGGTGGGCACCGGCGACCGCTCGGGGCGGATCCGCACCTACAACTATCCGCAAAACCGCATCAGCGACCACCGCATAAATTTAACGCTCTACCGCCTGGACGCGATCATGGCAGGCGGTTTGTTCGACGAGATCATCGATCCGCTCATAGCGCACTCTCAAGCCGAAGCGATCGCAAACGCGGGCTATTGAGCCTTTTAAAATTTAGACCTTACATCCGCCCGCTTTGCCGAATTTTGCCTCGATCAAAAGCACCAAGATGAAGAAAATTTTTTCGTCGTTGAGCTTCGCAAGCTCGCGTAGGTTCTGATCTGCGCTTACGAGCTTGATACCGTTTGATTTCAAAATCCCAGCGAGCTCGTCCACACTAAAGCCCATTTTACCAGCAATCTCTCTAATATTATAGGACTCGATCGCGCCGATGATGCGATCCATATTACAAAAGCCGGGATTTTTGCGGCTCAAAACCACGTCCAAAAACTCGCCCCAGAGCTTTATGAGCTTCTTTCGCCTAGTAATCACGTGCAAAATCGCGACGCAAAGCAGACCGAATCCCGCGATCTTATGCAGGCTCATCCATGCTTCGTCGTATTCGCCGCGCGCAAAGTAGGCGCCCGAAAAGCCTAAAATGCAAAGTGCGCAGCCTAGTAACACGATGAGCGCAAATTTATAAACAATCCCCGCTTTAAGCATAAAATCTCCTTGCTTCGTTTTAAAATTTGGCGGCTTAGGCGTAGCGCCCGCGAACGCTACGGCGGCGCTACGTCCCGCCGGTCGTCGCTATCGTATCGCCTCGGCGTTATTGCACCACCCGCACCGCTGCTTCACCTATACGCTCCGTGGGTCGCCATCATTGTATCGCGGCGTTTGCGCTACTTGCACTGCGCTTTCCCTACATACGCATCCTGTCAATCGCGGTTGCCATATTGCGGCACGGCGGTGTTTTACTGCTTGCTGCGCTGTCATGCTATCGCGGTATCCGCTGCACTGCTCTTCGACGATCTGCCGTCACGACTACGCTGCTCGCGCCGCCTTGCGCTGCCGATCCGTCGTCGCGGCCGTTCTGTTCGCTTCGATCGTAGCGCCGTTACGATGATGATTTGCCCAAGCGAAGGTTATGTCATACGGCGCCGAGTAGGTACGTATTGCCGTTCCGCTTCTCGACTACGGCGTGCCATCTGCGCCGCTGATGTGTTACACGCCATCCGACGCGCTACCGACTTATCGCGACGCCCACGCATCGCACCGCTTACGCAGCCCGCTCATTAGCGCGCCGTCTACCGACTTCTAAACCGCTCACCGTGTGGTTTAAATTTTATCGAGATGCCCCGCATTGAGCAGACTATCTCACGTTTAAATTTTATCAGCTTAAATTTCCGTACAGAACTGCGATCGCGCACTGCCGACCGACTTCCGAGCTACTCGTTACGCCGTAAATACTTACCTACGGCGGTGCTATGACACCGACTGCGTGCAAGCGCCTAAGCCGCGCGGGTGCCGATGCCCATGTATGCGAACCTGAGCGCCTCGGCTAAATTTCATCGCCGCTTAATATAAACGAGTAATTTTAATAAATCTGGATTTAAAAAGATATGAATTTAAAGGCGAAATCCCTACGGCGTGAAATTTAAAGGGCCGAATTTAAAGCTCTATAGTTCGCTCAAATATGTCCTCAAGCCCCGTTTGATGCACGATCGCTAGCATGCCGAGGCTCGGTAGATCCGCGCGCAGACCCAGTAGCAGCTCGCGCGCTGCGGCCGGATCGAGTGCGGACGTGATCTCGTCTGCGAAAACAAAGCTCGGCTTGTGGTAATGAATACGTGCGAAACTAAGCCGCTGCGCCTCTCCGCCGCTTAAAATTTTAACGTAATCGGCGCGCGAGTTTAGCATGCGAGCAAATTTCTCAAGCCCTACGCTACGCAAAATTTCTAAAAATTCCGCGTCGTCTGCGCGCGGCGGCTGCGGATAAGCGATAAGCTCCTTTAGGCTAAGCGGCGCTAGATAGGGCTTTTGCGGGATAAACATCACGCCCGTGCGCGGCAGGCTGATCTCGCCACGGCCGTATCTCCAAAGACCCGCCGCGTAGCGCAGAGCCGTGCTTTTGCCCGCGCCGCTCTTGCCTCGCAGCATTATAAACTGCGCGGGCGCAAGCTCGAAGCGTAGATCCTCGATCAGCGGCTCGCCCGCAGGCGTGAAGACCGACAGGCCCTCGCAACGAGCGGAATTTTCGTCGCTTTGTTTGACGCAAGCACGCAGATTTGCGCTCTCGCCGTCCATGCGCGAGATGAACTCATAAATCCTCTGCACGCTCGCCGCCCACTCCATGATCTGCTTGTAATAGTCCATAAACCACGCAAATCCGTCCTGCACGCTGTAAAACGCCGAGCGCGCCTGCATCATGTCGCCAAAGCTCATCGCGCGCGACAAATACAGCGGCAAGCAGGCAAAGATCGGGATTAAATTCGTGATTTTTAGGTAGCTTGCGGAAAAACATTCGAGGCGAAATTCCGTATTCATGATGCTGCGCCAGTTTCTCATGATCTCGCCGAAGCTCGCGCGAAAGCGGTCGCGCTCGGCATCCTCTCCGCGCATAAAGGCTACGGCTTCTGCATTTTCGCGCACTAGCAGCAGATCCGAGCGGTAGTCGGCTTCGGCGCGCTGCTTGGCAAAATTTAGCCTCCTAAGCCTGCGCCCGATGAGATGCGTAATCAGCGAGCAAAGCAGCGTATAAAGGAGTGCTACGTAGAGCAAAAAGCCTTCGATCTCAAAGTGCATGCCGAAAATTTCAAATCTCAGCACCTTCGAGACCTGCCACAAGATCGCGACGAAGGCGATGAGCTTGGCGAGATTATAGACGAGCGATTTTACGAGATCGACGCTTTTTTGCACGAGCAGCAAGCTGTCCTCTGCGATACGCTGATCGGGGTTGTCTAGCTTTGCAATTCCCCGGTCTTCGGAAGCTTTAAACGAACCTTTGGCATCCGCTTCGGTTGCGGGGCACCCAGCCCGCGTCCTCACGGACGCCGCATGTTCATTTAAATTACCCGTATCTCGTCCCCAATATTCTTTAAAATCTTCCTCACGCTGCTGGTTTAAATTTTCGTTCACACCGGTGCCGCTCGCCTCGCTTGCAAGATACTCTGCGCGATCGCTCGCAGAGCCCACGCATTCGTTTAAGCCATCCGTATCCTGCTCCAAATATGCTTTAGTATTCTCGGCATTTTTTGAATTTTTAAAATTCTCGTCGCTACGATCGTTTAAATTTTCATTCTCGCTTGCGCCGCTTTGCCCTGCCGCATTTTGCTCCGCCGTGCTCGGTAAAATTTCAAGCCTCTTTGCGTCTCTATGCAAAACCGCGCTGTCCGCCTCAGCTGCGGAATACTCTGCGCGCTCGTTTAAATTTGCGTCGCCAGATTTTTCTAAATTTGATCCGCCCCGGGCGCTAAAATTCCCCTCAAGGCTCGTGCGGTAGAAGTTCGCGTTATGTAGCCATTTGTGCTCCATCATCGCGCTTAGCCGCTCGCGCCAGACGATTACGAGCAGTTTGCGAAGCCAGCTGCCGCAGACGATGAAAAGCACGATGAGCGCCGTGTAGAGTAAAAACTCGCCCACGAGCGCAGGGATCAGCTCGCCCTTAAGCTCGCTTAGCGCGTCGTAAAAGCGCTTATCCCACGCGTTCATCAGCACGCTGATTTTGATTATAGCAAGGCTAAAACCAAGCGCGAGCAGCAGCAGCGCCCACAGCTTCGCCGCGCCCTTGCCGAACCAGTGCGGACGTAGAATTTCAAAAAAATGCTTTAGCGTTTTCAAATTTTCTCTTTAAATTTTAAAATTTAGCGCCGATTGCAGCGAGATCGCGGGATTAAATTTGATCCCGCAGACTCGCAGCGGATTTATGCTCGCAAGTCTCTGCGCGTTTAATTCACTTGGAATTTCGCGAGATTAAATTTATCGCCCTCGCCCGCCTCGCCACGTGCCACTTGCGACAAAGCCTAGTCTCGCGCCTCTGCGCCCGCCTCATCCGCGCCCTTATGAAGCGTGGAATTGTCTATAATCGCGGCAAGTTCGGTCGGTCCGAGTTCGCATAAGCGCAAAATTCCATCCGCGCTCAATACGTATAATTTAGCGTCAGCATAAAATTCCGCGGCTCGCCGTAGTAGTTGTTATGCCCAGCGACGCGATTTTGCGTATTTTGAAAATACTTCTTATCCGTGATATTTTTGACCGCAAAATTTACGCTAAAGTGCTTGTCGAAATGATAGCCGACGTTCGCGTCCCACAGCGCGTAAGCCTTCTGCGGCGCGGCGTAGTACGCAACGTTTTCGCGATATATCGAAGCGGTTTTGCTCTGATAGTGCACGCCCGTACCCAGGGCGATCTTACGATTTTCGCCGAGCGGAATTTCATAGTTCGTGTAGAGCTTAAACAGATGCTTCGGAATATAGCGTTTGGCGTTTGCACCCTTGCTATAATCGACCGCTGCGGAGGTTCTTTCCGTCTTTAAATAGACGCTGCGGTTGAAAGTATATCCTGCGAATAATTTCCAATCATCCGTGAGCGAGCCTTACAGCTCGGCATCCACGCCGCGGCTTCGCACCTTGCCCTCGGCGATGGAGTAGTTCGTATTAAGAGGATCGCTCATCGCCCTATTTTTCTGAATGATCTGAAATAGCGCGACATTCGTATTAAGCGCGCCGTCAAAAAATTCTCCCTTCACGCCGGTTTCTAAATTATAGCCGACGACGGGATCTAAAATTTTACCGTCTTTATCGCGCGCGGCTTGCGGCTTAAAAATTTCGGCATAGCTTGCGTACCACGAAAAATTATCCGCAAAGTCCCAGACTACCCCCGCATACGGCGTGAAATCCGATTTGCTCGGGCTTGCTCTATGCGAAGCCGTACCGCGCAAAATATTATAATAATACCTGCTGTAAGTTACCTTCGAAAAGCGTCCGCCGAGCAAAAAAGTGAAAATCGTCGGTTAAGTTTAATCTAGTCCCGAGCGAGATCGCGCGCTGCTTTATGGTAGTGGAGCTTCTGTCTTTAAATGTAGCGGCACTGCTCCAATCGGGTTGAGCGATCCTTGAGCGGTCCCAATTATAAATATTCATCCCCAGTGACGCCATAGACGAATCTCTCGTTCTAGTCTCGCGCCAATTAAGCTTTTCGTTGCTAAGCGAGCCGTTTAAGAAAAAGTCGTGCTTCTGCCCAAATGCCTCGAATTTGCCGTCTAGCCCCGTTTAAAACCCGATCTCTTTGGAGTCGTTATCGTAAATTCTATATCGCACCGTATGCGACGTAGTGCCGTTGTAGGGATTTGCCCCGCTGAGCGCTCCGAATTTTAACATGCTGTCGCTATCGGTATAATTGAGCCTCGCATAGGCTTTCAGATCATCGCTAAATTCGTGCGAAAGTTCGCTGTAGGCGTTAAATTTTTTATATTCGCTCTTATCCCAGTCCGAGCCGAAGTAGCTTCTGCGCGGTAAATTCAGTAAATTTCCATGATTATCTAAAACGGGCACGCCGTAAATATCATAGACGCCGACGGTTTTTTGCCACAAAAATCCCGCGCTAAAAAGCGTCTTATCGGCCACGTCAAATTCCGTCGAAACGCCGATGCCTTCGCGATAGCCGTTGCGCGGATAGTCCTTAAACGAGCCCGTTTTACTTAAAATTCCGATCAACCGCGCGCGTGCCGTACCGCTTTGATTTATCGCATTCGTAACGTCGATCATACCGCGATAATTATCCCAGCTACCGCCGCTTAGACTTGCGTTAAAGCCGAACTGATCGCTCGGACGCTTTCGGATTAAATTTATCGTGCCGCCGGGCTCGCCGTTGCTTTGCGTAAGGTCCGCTACACCGCGCAGAACCTCGACGCGATCGTAGAATTACAAATCGGTAAATTCCTTCGATGAGCCCAGCGGCCCGAACACGGAGCTGGAAACCGAGCTTGCGATGCCGTCTTCTTGGATATTATCGACATAAAAGCCGCGCGAGACGATGCGATTGCCGCCCGCGTCGTTATTTAGCGAAATGCCGGTGGCGTATTTTGAAAGAGCCTCTTCGGCGTTGTGCAAGCTCAGATCTTTTAAAAGCTGATTAGAAATGACGCTTATGGACTGCGGCGTTTCTCTTATGCTTAAATTTAGCCCCGTCGCGGTGCTCATATTGCCCGTCGTATAAGAGCCCGTGCCCTCGGTAGTGGACAGATCGGCCTTGCCCGTGACGTTTATGGTGCCGAGATTGTCGTCGTCCAAACCCTGCAACGTAGAATTTGCCGTGCTACCGCTTTGCGGCATGGAATTTTGTGCAACGCCTTTAGTAGCGGGGCTTACGACAGCGTTGCCCTGCGGCGCAGGATTTACAGCGGTAGGGCTTCCAGGCTTTTGCGCAGAGCTTTGCGACGACGAAATTTTGGAGACGGAGCTTGCAGCGGATGAGTTTTGAGAAGCGCCGCTATTTTGCGCCGCAGTAAGCCAAAACGGCGAGCAAAGTAGCGCAAAAGAAAGTAAAATTTTACCCTTTTTCATAAAAATCCTTTTTAGATTTTATAATCCATATCAATTTATTGGCGGGATTATCTTACAATTCCTCTTAAATAATAATAAAATTTTTAATAAACTAAATCATAAAATTTTATATGCAATTACTAATTTAACGGAATTTAATAAGGTCTATTGACGAATTCTTAAGCAAAATTTATATAAATTTTAAAAAGTATATGAATTTAAAAAACGAAGGATTGAAAAATTTAAAATTCTAAAATTCCGCCGCTTTAAAATAACGTAAGCGACGGAATTTAGCGTTTATCGGCGTTTGGTCTTGCGATTACGATAGCACTAGCACCGGTACAAGCGCATTGTGCAAGATATCCTCGGAAACGCTGCCTAAAAAGAGCTTTTTGAAAAAGCCCTTCGTAAAGGCACCGGTAGCGATCAGATCGAGGTTATTGGCGCGGCGATATTTGATGATCTCATCGGCGGGAACTTCGGCTTGGATGTATTTGAAAGTGGCGTTTTGAGTGCCTAAAATTTCGCGCGCCAGATCTAGCATCCGCTCGCCCTCTGCGGCATCGAGATTGATGTGCAAGACATGTTTATGTGCGCTCGCAAGAAGCTTTGAGCTCTTTATAAACTCAAGCGTGCGTTTCGCCGCGTCAGTGCCGTCAAACGCAATGAGCACGGAGTTAATAGGTGAAAATTCCTTATTCACGAGCAGCGACGGCACGTGAAGCTCCTTTATTAGCACGCTTGCGTTAAAGCCTACGTCCTCGTTATTTGAGCCCTTGATACCGAGTACAAAAATTTCAGCTTCGTCCTTGTACTCAGCGATAACGTCGATAAAATCGCCATCTTTGATGATCTTACTCGCCTTTACGCCCGCAGCAGTCGCGGCGCAGATATATTCATCCAGCATCGCTTCGGCTTCTTCGTGGTCCTTTTCCGCATCCACGCCGCCTAGTGTGGGACTTCCGTAGCTATTTGCAAGGATATCATTCTCTCCTAGGACGATCCCGCCTGCGGCTAGCCCATAAAAATTCTCACCAAGCTCGGGGATCTCTACGACGTGGATAAACACAAGCTCGGCACCGAGGCTTTTGGCGACGTAAATTCCATAATCACACACGGGTTTTAAAAGCGCGTTTTGATCGACGCAAATGATGACCTTTTTCATTTTTCGTCCTTTTAAAGATAAAATTTTGACCGAAATAAGCTTATCAAATTTTGTATAAAAGTTATTTAAATTCGACAGATTTGAATGCGGCGCGGGCAATTTTGTGAAATTCTAAAGCCGCGTCGTAATGGATTTGTGAGGTGTGGGCGCGCTTACAACAAGCTAGCTCGGGTGCGGTGCGACAGGCGATCGAGTAGTTGCAGCGTAGTAGGCGACTAAAAAGCGTTGCGGACGCGGCAGACAAGGTGCGGCGCGGGCGATTTTGAAATTTGTCAAGTCGCTAAAAGCGCGGATTAAAGCGCGGTTATTGCGGTTAGTAGCCCAAAGATGATCCCCGGGAAATTCGCCGCGGCGAGCGGATAGTCCTTTTTAGGCTTTAAAAGACCGTAGCTAACCCATATCGTGCAGTTTATCGCGGCTGCGAGCGGCTGGAGAAACGGGACTTTGTTGCCGTCTAAATTTGCCATTATGTTCGGCACGTAGTACACGTACATGATGACCGACAGGCATGTGCCCGCCCAACCTAAAATTTGTAAATTTCTTTCACTCATTGATTTTCCTTTTTAGAAATACGTTTCAAATTTGCAAATGAAACGGAGCGGGGTTTTAGTATATTAAAAATAAGAAACGAATTAAAAAATGGCTAGAAATAAAATTTGACTTTAAATTTATCGCAGCGACTCCTCGCCTGCTCGCGTCTGCGTAAATTTTAAAGCGGCGTTTGCAGCGTGCATTTTAAAAAAACGGCGAAATTTAAAACGCCAGGTGACAGCTGAAATTTAAATTTCAAAGAGATAAAATTTTAAACGACTGAAGCCAAATTTAAGTAAAATTTCGTAGGAAAATTACGGTAAAATTTTAAAAATATGAGAAGTAAATTTTATAATTTCTCGGACGTTAAAGATAGGAGTGTTTGCCCTAAGTGCAGGGGCGAGCTGCAAGATTATGCTGAGATAGAAAAATCTGATCAAATAGAAAAGAATAAAAAGCTTGAAAGATATTATAAATTTGAAAAAGAGTGGCTAAAGACGATAAAAAAGCAAGGAAGCGAGAAATAAAATGCTAAATTACAAAAATATTGGTTCTATTTACGAGCTTGGCTCTTTGTCCAAAAACGGCTCGGATATATATTTGCTTATCGGATCGCACTTTATGGATAAGATAGATATCTTTAGTAATATCACAACGGATTTTCTTATAGGCGTCAAGTGGATATTCTTCTACGCAGAGAAAGCGTCGCGATTAGAAGATATCTTTGATAGTTTTATAGAGCAGCAAGATTTATTGGATATAGTTACATTGTCATACGGAATCGATGAAAAAACAGAGCTTGTAAATCTATTTTTATCTAAGATAACTCCAGCAAATATGGGCGTATCAATATTAGATGAGAAAAATGCAACCGAAAACGAGCTATTACGTGAAATTCTAAAAGGCGTAAATAATAAAAATGGCGATAAAATTTAAAATGAGGCGAAATATGCAGCAAAATGAAGGGTTGTATTATTTAATAGCTGGATTTCTATCCGATTGGTGCGATATAGAGCTGTTTTGCGATGAATTTTATAAGATGTATGATTTGGAATCGCAATATTGCGCAACCAATAAAGCGGAAGAGCAGGCATTAAAAGAATTGGATATGATGACGGGTAGATTTTCTGAGTTTGATGAAGATTTTAAAAAGGCTCCTAACGTATTTTTTAAAGAAGGCGAGATAAGGCAAAAGGCAGAAGAAATTTTTCGATTATTTTCTAATATCAAAATTTCAAAAGAGGAATTTTTTAGATTTTTGAAAGAGCAGAGAGGGTTAAATTTTCCGATTGGCGTTGATTTAGGCGAAGGCTATGTAATGTGCCCGAATTGCTCTAATGCAATGAAAGTAGATGGGCGCCAAAGCGTGATTACATGCGATAATAAATATTGTATCGCTAAGCTTATCAATCCTTTAGCGAAATTAACGCTTGCGGAGATTAAGAGTGGAAATGAATAAAATTTGATTTAGACAAAATAATTTAATACAAAATTTATGGAGAAAAGTAGATGCTTAATTTAGAAGGGCAGGAATTCCGCGTAAAGGGCATTTATGATAATATAGAAGAGGCTTCCAGCATAAAGCAGCAAAAAATATATTGGCTGAATGAGAACAACGTAGAGGGCTATATTTCATCGTATACAGAGCTAATGTGCACACTTTTTGATGATTTTAATTTCGACGATTTTGTAAAAAATACGGCTTGTCGTTTAGGATTTCCACCAAAACTTATAGAATTATTGCAAGAATTTAGAGATGCTATAAAAAATTATCAAGCCAAAGATGAAGCCGATGATCGTGTCATTATAGAGGATCCAAATTGGCATATCGTAGTAGAAAAGACGCGAGACATCATAAAAGAATGGGATAAATATAATTTAGGCTCGAACGATGGAGCATTCAAATTAAATTATGTAGCAAAAACAAAAAATAGGATTTTAATATGATAGAAAATGAATTTGAATTTTTAATTGCCTCCGTGCCGGATAGAGAAAAAGTAGTAGCCGAGATTTGGCATATGGACAGAGAGGCTTTAATAGAGATCAATCATGAAACGAATAAGCTTTTGGTCGCTGCTACCGCGACTCGGCATAATATCAATTTTTACGAGCTTATATGGGCGCTATATGCTGGGGGATTATGGCTAAAAGATGGGAATCAAACACCGAATTTTACGGAGCAATTCGAGAAACTTTCAAAAAGAAACGGAAGATGCTCGAAAAATATCTTTAAATTTACAAGATATGAAAATAAAGTGAGTATAGAACATAAAGGCAATCTAATAGCGCATGTCATAAAAGATGGCGACGCCCTATCGGTAGGTTTGTTAAATTTTGGATTTGTATTAAAAGACTGCGTAGAGCTCGAAAATTTCGTATGGGCTTTGCAAAATTCTAGGAAACTGCTAGATGGCGCGGTCGGCTAAGTATCGTGGCAAAAACATCTATAAAGGATAATAAAATGACCGATTATTTCGTAAGAAAAGAAAGCGCAATAAAATTAAATAAGCTTTTGGGGTTAGATTCGGCGGGAGATGAGCAAGATTGGGAGCTAGAATTAGCAGACATTGGCAAAATTACGTCTATGCTAAATCTACTAGAAAACAAGACATTAAATTTCTACGATAAGATTGCTCTGTCGCATTTAATTGTCGCTTCGTTTGAGAAAGAGGATGAAGAGCTAGGTGCGGTAGATAAGGATAGGATTAAAATATTTGCCGACTTTCTGGATGATAACTTGCAAATTAAAAATATCATAAGAGAGTACTGGGTAGTTGCGTATGGGAATTTGAGTAGAAATTTAGCCTATTTGATATTTGGGGATTAATAAAGGTATTAAATTTGTGAAATTCTAAATATAAAATTAAGTATAAAGAAAAAATGGCTAAAATTTTGTTGAGATCGTCGATATAGGTAGAAATAAAGGATAAAATAATGCAGCCCAAAATTAGAAATTTGTCTTTATCGTTAGAAAATAGAATTTTAAATCTACATCCTTTTGATCCCGAGCAAGTATGCTGCTGCATAGCGACATGGTTTATTGAAAATAAAATTTTGTTTCTTATGAAAGAATACGACGGTTGCGGCTTGGACGAGCTGTTAAAGTTAAATTTTAAAGATTATCCGACCGAGCTATCGATTTACGGCGACGGAAAAGCGAAGGATATCTTTGGCGCAAAGATTATCAAATCGGACAGATACCGCTTGATAAATAAAATTAGAGCATTGAAAGGTCAAAAGAGCTTAAGACTAGCCTACGAGGAATTAAACTCGATTGTATTTGATAGCTTGGTAGTTAGCGTGGATTTGGACTTGGCGTGCGAATGTCCGCAATGGTCGCCTAGCGATTATAGAGTTATGTTAAACGAAGCGACGGACGAAATCGTTTTTGCCTGCATAAATTGCGGTAAGAAATTTTATCCACATACTCTTACCGAGTGCCAAATAGATTGTAATCTTGCTATTCCTAAACGCGAATATTTTATAAATTAATACTATTTCAATATCTCTTTTATAGCCAACTTTGGTGGCCAAGAAAGAAGCGGACAGCAAGGACTCAAATTATTTAACCCAGTCTAAATTTAACCCGCTCCGGCGCATTAAATTTCACGATCGATTTGCGCTAGGGCGCCCGGGCATCGCCAAGCCCGAGCGCGTTAAATTTCAAATTTAAAACTGTCCAAAAAGATCGTTCAGTGCCTCGCTAATGCTAGGATGCGTAAAAATTTGGTTTTTGAAAAAGTCCGCCTTCGCGCCCAGTGCCATGGCGATCGCCAGCTCATTAACGATCTCGTGCGCGTTTACGCAGTGAAGCGCCGCGCCTAAAATTTCGCCGCTAGCTGCGCCCACGACCGCTTTCATCATTCCCTCGTCGTGCGCTACGACTTTGGCGCCGGGCACCGCCGCCATCGAAAGCTTTAGCACCTTGACCTCGCGTCCGCTCTCTCTTGCCTGCCGCTCGCTAAGGCCGATGCGAGCTAGCGGCGTACGGGTAAACAGCACGCTTGCATGCGGCGTGCGATTTTTCGTAGTTCGAGCGCCGTCTCCGAAAAGCGCGCTAAAAATGATCCTAAAATCGTCTAAGCTCGTGTAGGTAAACATCTCGCCGCCGCGCACGTCGCCTGCTGCGTAGATGCCAGCAGCCGAGCTTTGCAGATGCTCATTCGTGATGATATTGCCGCGCGCGTCCGTCTGCACCCCCGCAGCGGCTAAATTTAGCTCGCTCGTATTTGCGCGACGGCCGAGGGCGTATAAAAACGCGTCCGCCGCGATCGTCTTGCTCTCGCCCGCGAGGTTAAATTTCAGCTCGCCGCCCTTTAAACTCAAAAACTCGCAGCCCTCGATAATCTCCACGCCTTGGGCCTGCAGAGCGGATTTGACGCTGGCGGCCACATCCTCATCCTCGTTTTTCATAAATTTCGATCGCATCAGCACGCTAACTTTCGAGCCGAATCCCGCAAACATCGAAGCAAACTCAAGCCCGATAAATCCGCCGCCGATGATTACTAGATGCTTCGGCAGGATCTTTAAATTTAAAATTTCTTCGCTGCTATAAGCGATCTGCGAGCTTACCTCAAAGCTCGGCTCAACCTCCTTCGAGCCCGTATTTACGACGATCGTTCCTGCTGAAATTTCACGCGTTTGTCCATCAGGACTTAGCACGCGCACGGAATTCGCGCTCGCAAAAGAGCCCTCGCCGTCGATTACGTCGATATTTGGGCTTCCCTTTAGCATTGCTAAATTTTTCGCCCTCAGCGCCTCTACGAGCTCGTCCTTTTTCTGCATACTCAGCACAAAATACTCTCCGAGCACGCCAAAATTTACGAAACCTGCTTCCTTGCTCGCGGTAATTAGCCGCTTGGTCGGGATGCAGCCTACGTTGATGCAGGTGCCGCCGTACATCTGCGGCGAGCGCTCGATGAGAGCGACCTTTTTACCGAGCGCGGCGGATTTTGCGGCAAGGGTTTTGCCCGCCTTGCCAAAGCCTATTACGATGATATCATAATCCATTTTTTATCCTTTTGATCTGAAATTTCGCGGGATTATAAGAGGTTTTATTAAATTTAAAATCTGAGTGGCGCAAATTTAAAGGCGCAGGCAAGCGGCGCGAAATTCCACGATGAAATTTTAACTGCAGCACGGAATTTAATGCGGAAAATAAAATTTTGGCTCTAATTGTTTTAAAAATTCTGCGCCGATAGAATTAAAATTTTAAGCGCGGGATACGTGGCATTTTATAGCGCTTGGTAGCAGATAGAATCCAAGCTACAAAATTATAAGCCCCAAACCGCTCATAAAATTTAAAGGCACGAAAAACGCGGAATTTGCGCTGTAAAATTCCGCCATTAGCGCTTTTTTACGCCAAGCAAAAACATATCGATGCGGTCCTTGATTAGCTCGCTCGCTTTGAAATTTAGCTTTTCGTCGAAAAACAGCAGCCTGCTAAAATGCGGCTCTCTAAGCAAAAAGCAAAAATATAGCGCTAGGCTTTTTGCCGTGCGCCCGGGCGCAAACTCGTCCGCATGCGCCGCCAAATACTCATCCAGCGCATTCGGCGAACCTAGCACGCCGCTTTTTAAAAAGATTTTTGGGCTCTCGCTAAGCGCGCCGTTAAAGCCGCTGAAAAGTATCAGCCGGTAGAATTTTATAGCCTCCGGAGCGAAAAGAAACTCCAGATAAATCCCTGCAAACTCTCGCAGATACTCACGCAATTTTAGGTCTTTATTGATTCGCATGCGCTCGTTCATTCGCTCGTCGAGCTTTTTGCTTTGCAGTTCGATGATGCGCAAAAATAGGCTTTCTTTGTTATCAAAATACTTATAAACCGACGATAGCGAGCCGCCGCTAAGCTCGATGATATCGCTTAAGCTCGTAGCCTCGTAGCCTTTGGCTAAAAACAGCTCCAGCGCCGCGTCTAAAATGAGCTTACAGCGAATTTCGGATTTTTTATATTTAGGCGATTCGGGCATTTCGCCTCCTTTGAAATACTAAAATTTTTTGTAAGTGTATAAAAAATATACTTAATTAAGCAACATTATTAGGCTAAAATTCTAAAAGCTCAGCAAAAAATAATTTTACGCGGCTTTTGCAAGCGAAGCGAAATTTTATATCGTGCGGGCGCAAGCGAGCGGAATTTATCGCGCACCGGCTGCGGTAAAGCGGAATCTATCTTTGTAAACGAAGCGTTTAATGCCTATTTTAGGCAAATTTAGCAATAATTACCTAAAACGCTAAAAGGCATCTTTGTATGAAAAAAGTCTCGATCGGCGAAGCAGCCGAAATTTTAGGAATTTCAAAAGAAGCCGTCTATAACCGCATCCGTAGAAATTCCTTGCGCGCCGAGGAAAGCGGCGGCGTACGCTACGTGCTTTTAGATGATGAAATGCAACAAAGCGAGCCCACTTCGCAAAACTCTGCGAAAAGCCCGCGCACCAGTGGCACAGCTGGCACTCAAAGCTTCATCGACTATCTCATCAAAGAAATCTCCGAGCTAAAAGGTAAAATCGAAGCGCTGCAAAGCGATAAGGACAGACTTCACAAAGAAAAAGAGGAAATTTTAATCGCTTCGAAAGATGAAATCAAGCTGATGTATAAAGAGCGCGACGAGAAGCTCAGATATTTTTTGTCGTTTTTCGACAAACCGCTGCTTTCGAGCAAAAGCCGCGAAGCCAAACCCTACGATGTCGAAATCAAAGAAAAAACCTTCGATCGCAGCGAATGGACGAGCCTTGCAAAATTCGTAAAATCGCTCAAACGCAAAAAGCGCCTCAAAGCGCAAAGCCTAATCATCGAAAACATCGGCAAGAGCGAGTTTATCCGCGTCGAGGGAAATGAACTTTTGATAAATCAAAGCCTAGATATAAAATCATTGAAAGGATCTAAATGAAACTACGCAAAATCGCTAGCTATGCGCTGGTAAGCGGCTTCGGGCTCGTTATGGCGGGCTCGTTAGCAGGCTGCGACGATAGGGGGCAGGAGCAAAACGTCCGCTTGCAAGAGGGCGCGCTCGTGCGGCTCGAAGAGGTCGCGCCGGGAAAATATAAAATTTTAGAGGAATTTCCAAGCGAAAAAACCCAGATCATCTTAAGATCGCTCGACGGCACGGAGAGAATTTTAAGCGATGAGGAAACCAAAGCCCTTTTAGCCGAAGAAAACGCTAAAATCGACGCCGGCACTTCAAATTTAACCAACCAAAACGCGCAGCTTAGCGGCGGCGGCATGAGCCTGGGCGAAGCGATCTTGGCAAGCGCCGCGGGCGCCATCATCGGCTCGTGGATCGGCGGCAAGCTGTTTAATAACCCCGCCTATCAAAGCCAGCGCCAAACCGCCTACAAAAGCCCGAGCGCCTATTCTAGAAGCGTCGATAGCTTCAATCAAGCAAAGCAGCAAAACGATAAGGCGCGAAGCGGCAGAAGCGGATTTTTCGGCGGAAGTAAAAGCGGCAAAAGCGGCGGTTTTTTCGGCGGCTAAGCGCGCTTTGAAATATACGGCGGCTCTGCGCGGCGAGTTTAAATTTTAACGCGCGACGCTTGAAAGCGAGCAAAATTCCATCGCAGCAGAATTTTAGCTAAAACGAAAGCGCGCTCCGCGCTGCACGTCTTTGGTGAAATTTGATACGACGAAATTTCGTATCGCTCGGGGGTAATGTTCTTCGGCTACGTTATCGCTAGAAAAAATTTTACGGCGTACGTAGCGGTTCGCAATCCTTACGCGGCGACGTCATGACGAGGTGGAATTCGCGCCCGCTGCCGAGCGTATCGGATCGCATTTTTTACTGAAGCGTTACCGCGCGGCGAAATTTTGATATGAAAGGCAGCGTCGTGCTATAAAATTTTATATTGCGACGCGACGTTAAGGCGAGCGAGGCCGTGCTGCGACGGGAGTTTTAATCAGCGCATCTGCAATCGGAATTTCGTATCGCAGCGCTTCTTGCGGCAAATTTTATATCGCCGAGCGGTGCTAAAGCGAGTAAATTTACCCGAGCGAAATCCAAGTCGTAGCATCGCGCGATTAAGTTGTACCGCAGTTTTTGAGGAAGCCGAGGAGGGGCTACTTGCAAGGGTGTATTTCTTGCAAAAGAGGTGCCGCTCTGCGGCGGGGCAATGCACCGCTCGCCCGCCGAGCTCTGATTAACCGGTGCGCTTAGAGGTGCGAGCCCATAGCTCGCGTTTTATTCTGCTTCGCTGCGCTCGCAAGATACGCCGGCGGCGACTAGCGCTATATTTGTTTTACGCTGCGGGCGGAATTTTAAAATTTACATAAAAAGGAAAATCTATGCAACTAAAAAAGATAACGCCGTTAAGCAACGAATATCTCGAAAAGCTCGGCTTTTACTGGCACACGGACGCCGACGAGACCCCTTACGTCAGCGACGAGATCGTGCGCGTG
Organism: uncultured Campylobacter sp.; assembly: GCF_963518785.1. NCBI lineage: Bacteria > Pseudomonadati > Campylobacterota > Epsilonproteobacteria > Campylobacterales > Campylobacteraceae > Campylobacter > uncultured Campylobacter sp. The sequence goes on along the minus strand of NZ_CAUQKJ010000003.1, from coordinate 78,868 downwards.
AGCGCTGCAGAGGCGGATGCGTATTACGAAGCGGCGAACGAGCTATACGAGATGTTTGTCGCGGCCGCGCAGCACGTCATCGACAACAACCTCTTCCACGAGCTCGGCATCCCCTTCAACCTCGTCGATCTCATCAAACAAAGCTGGGAAAACGAGGTGCACTGGCACCTATACGGGCGCTTCGATTTCGCAGGCGGGCTGGACGGCAAGCCAATCAAGCTGATAGAATTTAACGCCGACACGCCTACGGCGGTGTTTGAGACGGCGATCATCCAGTGGGCGATGCTCAAAGAAAACGGCATGGACGAGGTGAGCCAGTTCAACGACCTCTACGACGCGCTGCGCGATAATTTCAAGCGGCTCGTGGTGCTTGACGGCGAGCTAAGCGATTTTTCTAAATTTTATGAGGGGTGGAAAATTCTATTTAGCAGCGTCGCAGGCAATGTCGAGGATGAAAAGACGACGAAGCTTTTGCAGCAGACCGCGGAGGATGCGGGCTTTAAGACGCGCTTTGCCTACGTGGACGAGGTGGAATTTAACGACGAAGAGGGCGTGTTTTTTGACGGCGAAAACTACGAGTATTGGTTTAAGCTCATCCCTTGGGAGGCGATCGCGATCGAGGAGGGCGAGCTTGCAATACTGCTAAAAAACATCGTGCAAAACCAAAAGGCGATCATCCTAAACCCCGCATATACGCTACTTTTCCAAAGTAAGGGGATTATGAAAATCCTGTGGGATCTGTATCCAAACCACCCGCTGCTGCTGCAAAGCTCCTTCTCGCCGATCATCGGCAAAAAGATGATCAAAAAGCCGTTTTTGGCGCGCGAGGGGGCGAATGTGGCGATTTTCGACGCGGACGGCAGAAAGATAGAGGAAAACGGCGGCGACTACGAAAATCAGAAATTTTTATATCAGGAATTTTACGAGCTAAACAAAGACGAGCGCGCCCAGAGCTACCAAGCGGGGGTGTTTTTCGCCTTTGAGGGCTGCGCGCTGGGCTTCCGCAAGGGCGGCGAGATACTTGATAATCTCTCAAAATTTGTGGGGCACTACATCGAGGATGCGCAGTAGCGGCGCGGCAAATTTTATAAAATTTGAGAAATTTTAAGGCGGAGTAGTTTAGCGGCAAGGCTCTGCCGGCGGTAAATTTTATCGCTCGTAGGCGGCGAAATTTAATGCTAGGAGACTACGGCAAAATTTAACGTAGCGGCGCGACCGGAATTCTGCGCGGATAAAATTTCGAGCAGGTTAAATCGGCGCGAATTGAAATTTTAAATTTAGACGCAGGTTTCAGCGGCGGTAAAGCTTGCCGCTTGCTTCGGCGCGAGTTAGAATCTTAAAATTTAACGCCCCGCGCGCTGCAAGTATTAAATTTCGCGAGGGCAGAATTCACGATAGTTAAATTCCGCTAGAGCAAATTTACGCAATAGCTAAATTTGCAGAGTTAAAATTTGCCGTTTAAGCGCTGCGCTCCGGATCGCGCAATGGAATTTAGCGGCTAAATTTAACCGCGCTGCTGCGGCTTAAAATTTTAAAACGCAAAGGGGAAAATATGAAAATCGTATGTTTGGATGCCGCGACGCTAGGAGGCGATGCCGATCTTAGCGAGATCGCGAGCTTGGGCGAGTTTGAAAGCTACGAGATGACAGGGCCCGCGCAAACCGCGCATCGCCTAGCCGGCGCCGATGTCGTCATAACCAACAAAGTCCTAATCACGGACGAGATCATGGCGCAAACCGCGCTTAAGCTGATCTGCGTCAGCGCCACTGGCACGAATAATATCGATATGCAGGCAGCGCAGGCTCGCGGCATCGCGGTGAAAAATGTGGCGGGCTATTCGACGAACAGCGTCGTGCAGCAGACCTTCGCGTCGCTGTTTGCGCTAACCAACGCGCTCGGATACTACGCGGATTACGGCAGCAGCGGCAAATGGTGCGAGAGCGAAATTTTTACTCACATTGACGCACCCATCAGCGAAATTTACGGTAAAGAATTCGGCGCCATCGGGCTTGGACAGATCGGCGCAAAGGTCGCCCGCATCGCCGCCGCATTCGGCGCGAATGTGAGATACTACTCCACCAGCGGCGCGAACGACAACGGCGAGTTTGCCAGAGTGAGCCTGGATGCGCTTTTGAGGACATGCGACATTATCTCGATCCACGCCCCGCTAAATCAAAAAACTGCGGGATTGATCGGCGAGGCGGAGCTTGCAAAGATGAAAGAGGGGGCGATATTGATGAATTTCGGCCGCGGCGGCATCGTGGATGAGGACGCGCTAGCTCGCGCCGTGGACGAACGAGGCCTGCGCACGGCGCTTGACGTGCTGCAAACAGAGCCGATGAGGGCGGATCATCCGCTGCTGCGCGTGAAAAATCGCCGCAACGTCATCATCACGCCTCACATCGCATGGGCGAGCATAGAGGCCCGCAAACGGCTGATAAAGATGATCGCGCAAAATATTAGGGATTTTATGAGCGGCAAATGAATGCAGTTAAAACGCCGAAGCGAATTTAACAAAATCAAGATGCGGCGCAAGGCTCACAAAGACCCTGCACATAAAATTTTATTAGCTGAAAAGAAGTGATACTGCTTCGGGTAAAATTTTAAATTTATGCCGAGAATAAGCTATTTCTCCGCTTTGAATTCATAGATTTATCTTTGCTTGCAAATTCTTTTTATGCTCATCCAAAATCCTGTAACTATAAAAAATAATACAGAAATCGCCGCTACGCAAAATAAGAACTTGCCCGCCTCGCCGAAGATATAGCCCGAATGCACGCTCAAAACGGCTTTATGTATAGCAAAAGGGCGCGGCATAGCACTTTTCGCATCATCATAGCGAGCATGCCGCAAGATGCCCTTTTTAACGTTTACGCTCATCGTGTTCATATGCTCTTCGCCCTCTTCGCCTTTATCGAAATAAAAGATCATAAAATTTTCTCCATCTTTTTGAGCGATGATGTTAAAGAATTCGTAGTTTTCACCGCGTTCGCGCTTAAAAATATCAAGTGCCGTCTGCAAATTTAAAATTTTATCTTCATCCTCGAGCGAAAATCCTCGCACTTCGGTAAAGCTCGTTTTTCTAAAAATTTCCTTTTCGCCTAGCGCTCTGTTGGTTATTTTGGCTATCCAATCATACGACCAATAAAGCCCGCTAGCGCTTATCGTAAACAAAATAGGCAGCAGTAAAACTCCGACCGCGCCATGCAAGCTATATAAAAACGCATAACCTCTCGCTTTAAAATTTATCCTAAATGCGCGTAAAATTTTCCCTCTAAAGCTAGGATAATAAATCACCGCACCTGAAATTAAGACCAAAATAAACATAACCGTGCTAAGTGCCACGATATTTTTGCCTATTAGCCGCAGAGTTTCATTTTTGCTTAACCCAAATCCCAGATTGGTATGTAGGTTTAGCACTACGCCGATAAACGTATCGCCTATGTTTTCCGAAGTAATTTCACCGCTATAAGGATCTATAAAATATGATTTAAACTCACCGCCAGAATCTGTACCGGAAAGCCTAATCGCTTCGTTTTTATTTTGAGGAATTCTATAATAACTGAGCGTAAAACCGGGCTTGACTTTTCTGAAAATATTTAAAATTTTGGCGGGCTTAAGAGCGTCTTTTTCGCTCGGGCTCACGAAAGATTTGCTTTGATTTAACGCATCTATAATCTCATCATGATACGAGATAATAGCGCCGCTAAGGGCTACGATTAAGATCGGCACGCAGCATATAAGCGTCAAAACAAGATGGATGTTGAACCAAAATTTTTTCCTTTTTAAAATCGCCATTAATTTCCTTAAATTTTAAATCCGCGGACGAAATTTATGCGCTGCGAATTTAAAAGTTCACGTTAAATCCAACCTGCGCCTTCATCCCGTCTACGACCATCATTTGATAATTTCCCGAGCGCGTTAGTACGAATTCGTTGAATATGTTATAAAGCGTAAAATTTAAACTTGCGTCTTTTGTGAGCTTATAGCTCGCGCCCAGATCAAAAAGCGTGTATGATCGGATATCCTCATCGTAGCTTAGGCTATCGCGCGTCCTACTATAATAATTTATTTGCGACCATAAGTTTAGCTTGGAGCTTACGTCGTAATCAAATCCTAGCTTTACCGAATGGATTGGAAAATTATTTAAGGTTTTGCCCTTCTCGCTACCCGTTTTTTGCTCAGATTTCGTATAGGCGTAGTTTGCATGCAGCTTCAAATTATCTAAAATTTGATAATCGCTACTTAGCTCTAGACCCCTAACCTCGGCTTCTCCGATATTTATAGTGTCCCAAATACCGCGTCTGTAAGTTTTTCCGTTATGCACGCAAGGATTTCCCGGTCTTGGGCGGCAAATCAATTTGGTAGAAATTCCATCTTTGATTTCGGTATAAAACGCAGTAGCGCTAAAGTTAAATTTATCGTTATCGTCGTAAGAAAACCCGCCTTCGTAGCTTATGCTGCTTTCGGGCTTTAGAGAGCTTCTGCCTATCTGCGCTCCCTGGCCTCCTGCAAATGGCAGGGCAAGGCCCTCGCTACGCTGCTTAATATCCGGAGTTGAATATCCCGTCGAAACGCCGCCTTTAATAGAAAAACTTTCGTTTAAACGATAAACGGCATAAGCGCGCGGAGATATATGGCCGCCGTAGTCTTTATCGCGGTTATATCTGATTCCGCCGGTTAGCGTTAAATCGTCAGTTAGATAAAAATCATCCTCGCCGTAGATCGAATAATCCCGTCTTTTGATATTTGCCTCATCTGCGGTAGTAGCGGCTTCGTTTAATCTCTCGCTTCGGTATTGCACGCCCAAACTCAAAGCATTTGAATCGAAAAAATATGAGCCTTTAGAATTTAGCGTAGTCGTTCTAAGACGCAGATCCTGGGCGCCGCTTTCTTTCATGCTATCGTAGTTTGCATAGCTATCTATCATAAACTTATCGTATTTTCCCTGATGAGACAGGCTTGCGGTGTAGCCTTTCATATCCTCCTTCGCAATATCGTTATTGCCTCCAGAGGTTGTTCGCGTACGCCCGTATGTACGCCTAAATTTATTATTTACTTTACGATAATCAAGCGTTACCTCATCATTTTGCGTTACGTTATACATCAGTTTTGCGCCCATATTCGTCTCTTCATTATTTCTATTCGCATAAGGCTCTTTATCCTCTATCTTTTCAAAAAATCTGCCGTAAAGTGCGATACCTAGCACGTCCGGAACGATAGCTCCGTTTAGATAAAAACCCGTTTGATAATCACCCTTTATTTGCGATTTTTTAGCGAAAGTATAGTATCCGTTTACATTGCCGCTAAGCTCATTTGAAAAGCCCTTGGTGATGATATTTATTACTCCGCCCATAGCGTCGCTGCCGTAAAGCGAGCTCATAGGCCCGCGGATGACCTCTATGCGCTCTATCGCATTTGCGGGAGGCAAGAAATTCTGGCTGCTGCCAATACTTCTTAACCCTTTATAAGCGCTATCGCTGGTCGCAGGCTTGCCGTCGATTAAAATTTTCGTATATTTTTGAGATAGGCCTCTTAGGCTTATGCCTTTTCTCGATGCAGCGCCTAGCGTTGCGGCAAAGGCACTCGGCAAATCCTCTACCATTGCGGAGATATCTTGGTAGTTGCGCTTTTGTATCTCTTTTTGCGTAAGAACGGAAATGGAAGCGGGTGCGTCTTGGATATTTTGCCGATGGCCCGTAGCACTGACTACAGTAATTTCACCCAAATTTACGCTTTTGTCCTGTTTTTCTATCTCGCTCGATATTCCGGCTGTCGCTATAGCAGCGATCAGCGATAATTTATATATTGCGCGCACAAACGCCCCTTTTCTTATTAAAATTTAAACTCATTTTACTATAATAAGATATGCATTATCAAGAAATACTAAACGGCAGAGGGATTATTTTAAACGCTAAAGGGATAAGATGAGTAAAGAGATAAGTTTAGATGATTTTTTACAAAAAATATCTAACGACATTGAGCCGTCCAAGCAATGTGGGTATAACAAAACCGAGCTTGAAAGCGAAAGTATAAAATTCGACTTTAGCTCTTTTTATACGGGCGGAGGGATAGGATATTATAGCAGCGATATAATTTGCAGAGATTTTCTTTTGCATCGCCACGAGCGAGGTAGCCGCTATTCATTTTTATTTTTCAATACGGGCGAAAATCCTATCTGCTTCAGATCGGATAAAGATCAATTCGTTTTGAATAAAGGTGAGTTTTGGCTCGGAACTATGCAAAGCAAATTGCGTGGCGTTCACGAGCTTGAAAATAAACACTATAAAAGCTCCTGCATAGCGCTTAGCACCGCTTTTGCGAATGAACTAGGAATTTTAAAAAATTTGAATTTAGATCAAGCCGTTTGCATGAAGAAATTTAAAACAAGCGCCGTGCAAAATATCATCCTTAAAGAAATCGAAAATGCCGCGATATACGACGGCAAAATGCGCGAAATTTTTATGGAAAGTAAAATTTTAGAGATGCTTTATAAAAGTTTTCATAAATTTAATGAGCCCGAAAATGCGCTTAGTCTTGATGAAAATCGCATAAAAACAGTTCAAAAAGCAAAGAAAATATTACTCGAAAATATGCAAAATCCACCTAGCATTAAAGAACTCGCTCATCTTTGCGCTACGAACGAATTTGCACTAAAAAGGGATTTTAAAGCATATTTCGGCACGAGCGTTTATGCGATGCTGACAAATGAGCGGCTTGAGATTGCAAAAGAGCTATTGAGTCTAGATCAAATCAGCGTAAACGAAGCCGCCAAAATGGTCGGATATAATAATTTATCGCATTTTTCTAAAATTTTTAGGACTAAATTTAACGTGCTGCCGACGCAACTGAAAAAGGATATAAAATTTTACTACTCGGATTAGAATTTCGCACGACCGGCTATCTTTTATAAGCCGCGCCCTTTCACAACCGCATATCAAAATATCATAAAATTTTATATCGCAACCAGATCCGTAAAAATACGGAATTTAAATTATAAATTGCCACCGAAGCCTTGGCGGCAAAAGCGAGCTGCGATCAATATCGCAGCTGCGCGTATGTTTGGACGCCAAAGGGCGCCTTAAAATTTTAAATACGTCTAAATTTAAAACAGGCTATAAACCTCATCGAGCGTGAAGTGCTTTTTATCGATCTTGCCGCCGTAATACGGCTTGATATCCTCGTCAAAAGCCTTATGAAAAAATTTTGCTTTATACATTTTTACCAGGCTGCTATTGACCGCATCAAGCAGCTCGGTATTGCCCTTAGATAGGGCGACGGCGATATAATCTACCTTGCCGAGGTTGATGATTTTTGCATCAAGCGCGGCGTCGTTTCTAGCGTATCCGAGTACGACCGTATTATCGTCGGCAAAGCCTATGCCCTCGCCAGCCTTTAGTCTAGCGACGCACTCATTGGCATCGGCACATGTCGCAATCTCATAACCCGCGTTTTTAAAGTGCTCCTCGGCAGTTGTGCCTTTAACGCTTAGAATTTTTTTATGCGCGATCTGATCGATTCTTGAAATATTATCATCCTTACGGCTTAGCACGCCAATTTGCACTGAATAATACGGGTAAGAAAAATCAACTTTCTGAACGCGATCTTTTGTGACGGTGAGCTTGGATATGATGAGATCTACTTTGTTTTGCTCTAGCGAGGGGACGCGATCTTTAGATGCTACGGCGATAAAGTCGATTTTGATCTTTTTATTGCCGAATAGATTTTTAACTAGCTCGTTTGCCAAGTCAACCTCAAAGCCTTTTAGCGTGCCGTTATCATCGAAGCTAAACGGAGGCTGGGAATCTTGCAAGCCTATGCGAATTTCGCCTGCTTGCTTGATATCTGCTAAGGAGTTAGCGCAAAGCGCGCTAGCACCCAGCAAAATACTTAGTAGAATTTTTTTCATATTTCGTCCTTTGAATTAAAACATTTTATAAAGATCATCTAACAAGAAATATTTTTTCTCAGCCTTTCCCTTGTAAAAAGGATCGATGCTGTCGTTAAAAATTTTCTTGAAAAAGCCGTTTTTGCTGAGCTTGACAAGCCCGTCATTTAAGGCGTTTAGCAAGTCATCGTTACCTTTTTGCACCGCGATAGCTAAAAAGTCCGTCGTGCCTAAATTCTTGATATTTACCTCTACCTTGCGATCTACAACCGAATAGCCCAAAACTACCATATTATCGTCCGCATAGCCGCTGCCGCGACCGGATTTTAGCGCTCGGAAACATTCACTAGAACTAGCGCATGAGATAACTTTAAAGCCTTCCTTATTAAAATAATCAAACGCCGTAGTGCCGGGCTCTGCTAAAATTTCTTTATCTTGTAAATCGTCTACGGTTTTTATATTATCATCGGTGCGAGTTAGCACGCCGATATTTACGCTAAAGTAGGGATTTGAAAAATCCACTAGCTTCTCGCGCTCTTTCGTAACCGTGATGGCTGCGATATCCAAATCGACCTTGTTATCTTGCACGGCTGTGATACGGTCGTTGCCTAGAGTTACAACATATTCGATTTTACCGCCCTTATCGCCGAAAATTTCCTTTGAAAGCTCTTCAATAAGCGAAATTTCAAAACCACTGTATTTGCCGTCCTCGGAGACGCTAAGTGGCGGCAGTGAGCCGTCTATTCCGATACGAATGAGCCCTTTTTCTTTTATCTGCGCTAAAGAGTTAGCAAATAACGAACACGAAGCGATTAACAACGCAAATATAATCTTTTTCATAAAATTCCTTTAAATTTTACTAAAATTTTGCGAGCGAATAGAATTTCCCATCCATCGCCGCTTTAAATCAAAACAAGCTGTAAAGATCGTCCAGCAAGAAATACTTTTTATCAATGGTGCCTTTATAAAAAGGCTCAATACTCTCATCAAAAATTTTGGTAAAAAAGCCCTTTTTACTTAGCTCAATTAGTCCCGCATTTACCGCGTTAAGCAGCTCAGTATTGCCCTTTTGCACAGCGATGGCTAGAAAGTCCGTCGAGCCTAAATTCTTGATATTTACCTCAACCTTGTAATCGACTACGGCATAAGCAAATACAAGTAGATTATCATCGCCGTATCCGTCGCCCTTGCCCGATTTTAGGTCATTAAAGCATTCATTCGCGCTCGCACACGGTACTACGTTATAGCCCTGTTTCGTAAAGTAATCAAACACAGTAGTGCCGGGCTGCGCTAGTATAGTCTTTCCGTTTAGATCGGAGACCTTTCTGATATTATCGTCGCTACGAGTTAGCACGCCGATATTTACGCTAAAGTATGGATCGGAGAAATCTACTAGCTTCTCACGCTCTTTCGTAACCGAGATAAGCGCGATATCTAAATCGACTCTGTTGTCCTGCACCGCTTTTATGCGGTCATCACCTACCGTTACGACATATTGTATCTTGCTGCCTTTATCACCGAAAATTTCTTTAACAAGCCCTTCGATTAAGAGTATCTCAAAGCCGCTATATTCGCCGGCTTTAGCGACGCTAAACGGCGGAGACGAGCCATCTATACCGATTCGAATAACCCCTTTTTCTTTGATTTGAGTCAAAGTGTTGCTAAGAAGCGAACACGCAGCCAGCATCAACGCCAAGATTATCTTTTTCATAGCGTCCCCCTTTTTTTTAAAATTACAGCAAGCTATAAAGATCGTCCAGCAAGAAATACTTTTTCTCTGCAGTTCCTTTGTAGTAAGGCTCGATAAAATTATCGAACGAATTTTTGAAAAAGCCCTCTTTGCTTAGCTTGATTAGCTCGCCGTTTAGAAAATCCAAAAGCTCCGAATTGCCCTTTTTCACACCGATGGCTAAGAAATCCGAAGTACCTAAATTTTTGATATTTACTTCAACCTTTTTATCTAATACCGGATAAGCCAGCACGACTAAGTTATCGTCGGCATACCCGTCGCCCTGTCCAGCTTTTAGCGCCTTGTAGCAAGCGTTTGCGTTGTCGCATCTAGCGATATTATAGCCTTGCTTTTCAAAGTATGTTTCTGCGGTACCGCCGCTAAGAACTAAAATAGTTTTATCTTGTAATTCATTTAAGGATTTAATCTTATCTTCGACGCGGGTCAAAATTCCTATATTGACACTAAAATACGGGGTCGTAAAATCGATCTGCTTCTCGCGCTCCGGAGTTACGGTAAGAGTTGCGATAACCGCATCCACCTTATCTTCTTGTAGGAATTTTATACGCTGATTTGCAAGCACGGAGGTAAACTCCACCTTCCCGCCCGATGGAAGCATATCTTTAGCGATGGCATTTGCCATATCGACCTCAAAGCCCTGATGCACGCCGTCTTCTATCTTGCTAAACGGCGGCTGCGCGTCATAAACGCCTATTCTAAGCACTCCGCTACTTTTGATCTCGGAGAGCGATCTGGCGCAAAGCGCACTACTAGCTAAAGCTGCGACAAGCAGACTTAAGAGAAATTTCTTCATCCTTTTCCTTTCTCATAAATAATTTCAAAACCATTGCCACGGCTACGGAAAACCTCAAAATCCCGCCCGAATGGCAAGCAGACATTAAATTCGCCCGCAGGCGAAAAGCAATTTTAGCTTTTTATATCTTTAATGATTATTAAATAGTAAGTAAAGTCGTCAAATAAATTCGCTTTTTCATTGTTTGCTTCGATTTTGCGCGAGTTTTTAGAATTCTTATCCGCGTCCTAGCGGTAAAATTTAAAATTTTTAAAATTTTGCAAAATTTTAAAGCTGCAGAATTGGATGAGAAATTTTATGAGCGCTTTAAAACTCGCGATGAAATTTTAAAATTTTATGAGATTAAATTTTGCAGATTGCATTTGACAAAACAGCACAAAAAAGAAGTGAAATTTTAAAATTTCGCGCTTTAGTGCAGACATAGTGGAATTTAAAATTCTTAAATTTATACGCTCCGCCCAGCAAAACGGAATTTTAAAATTTTTAGCAAACTACAAAATTCAAAAGCAAGCAAAATTAAATCTTTGCCGCGCTACAGAATTCCGCGATAAAAGTCGCGCCGTCAGCGCTAAATTTTGCGCCATAAATCATACTACAAACATCAGCTTGGCGCAAAGCACGATGATGAATCCGAATACAAAAGCGATTTTGTGGATATTTGCTCGCAAAAACTCAGGCGCAGACCTTCCCATCGCGCGGCAACTTAAATTTATCGCTACGCACAGGGCGATGATGAGCGCGAGCGTGACTTTTAGCATAAAGATTTTTTGAAGCGGCGTGCCGAAATACCCGCCGTTAGCGCTACCGACCCAGCGGCTCATCATCATTCCGCCGGTGATTATCAGCGTAAAAAGGCAAACCGGCATGATCTTAATCGCGTGCGAGCCGATCGCTTTTTTAACGCGCTCAAAATCCGCGCCCAGCACGCCTTTGAGCCGCGAAAAAATCACGACGTCGAAAAATATGTAGCCTAAAAAGATAATTGCGCAGATGAGATGCACGATCTGCACGTAAGGATAAATTTGCTCCACCACCGCTCCTTGCTATGAAATTTCGCCCATTTTATGCGAAATTTCAAATTTTAGCAATGATTTTCATCAACACGCCGCGAGCGGTTAAATTTAAGCCGATCGTGCGAGCAGCGCAGATAAATTTTGGCAAAATCGCGCAGGCAAATTTAAAAGCAAAGCCGCGCGGCTAAATTTAAAAACATTCGCGTCCATAAATTTACGAGCACCGCCGCACGGCTAAATTTTATAAAATTTCAAAGCATCATCGAAAAGATTATGCCGAATATGATTAGCGGGATATTAAAGAAAATAAAGGTCGGCACGCAGGTATCCCACATATGGCTATGCCCGCCGTCTATATTCAGCCCCACGGTAGGTCCAAGCGTGCTATCGCTCGCAGGCGAGCCCGCATCACCGATACCCGCGGCCACGCCAATGATAAAGATCGTCGCTGCAGTGCTAAAGCCCAGCTGCGCGGCTAGCGGACAGTATATCGTAGCGATGATAGGGATCGTGCCGAAGCTCGAGCCTATGCCCATCGTCACGAGCAGTCCGATGCCGATCATCAGCAGCGCACCGCCGAGCTTACCACCGCTTAAAGTGCTCGCTACGTGCACCAGCTCATTCACGCCGCCGGTTTCTTTTAAGATCGTGCCGTATCCTGCGGCGATCAGCATCAAAAACGCGATGTAGCCCATCATATGCACGCCCTCGTCAAATACGCTATCGAGCTTCTTCCACTCGATGCCTTTGCTAGCAAGCATTACTAAAATTCCGCTAAGCGCGGCAAACGGAAGGGATTTGATCCAAATTTGCACCGCGAAGCACACCGCGATGCCCGCTAGCGCACCCCATTCGCGCATACCCATCTTAAGCTCGCTAAAATGCGCATCTAGGCTCTGTTTGGTTTCGGCATACTCTCTTGGCTTGCGGTAGTAGATCACGGCTAGGATGAGACCCACCAGCATCGGCACGGCGCTTAGCCACATCACGCTCGATATGTCGCTTAGGCTTACTGCGATGCCGTTTGCGTTCATATTTTTTTCGATTAGCCCCATAAAGATAAGTCCAAATCCCAGCGGCAGCGCCATATACGGCGTCTGCAAGCCGAACGTCAGCGCGCAGGCTACGGCGCGGCGGTCGATCTTTAGCGAGTTCATGATCTTAACTAACGGCGGGATCAAAATCGGGATAAAGGCGATATGCACGGGGATTAAATTTTGTGAAAAGCACGCAAAAAAGGCGATCGAAAAGATAAAGATATATTTTTTGTCGCTGATTAAATTTGCTACCGCGCGCACCAAGATCGCCGTTAAGTTGGTCTTTGAGATCGCGCTTGCGATGACGCCTAGCAACAGATATGAGAGCGCGGTTTCTAAATTTCCGCCCATGCCGAGACTGCCGGCGTTTTCCGGGTTGCCGTTTATGAATAAATTTATGGCATCGTCCAGCGGGATATTGCTTGAGAGCACGGCGCATATGGTGCCGATTAGGATCGCGAGCATTACATTGCACCTCAGCAAGCACAGCGCGCACATCACACAGATACTGATAAATACGGGATTGGTAAGCATCTTTTGCCTTTTTTGGAATTTTTGCAATTATATAGAATTTAGGGCTAAATTTTGCTAAAATCGCGCAAAAAATCGGCTAGGACAGCGATGAAATATTTTTACTCCTCTTTTGTAGTAAGCCTAATTGCGCTTGCTATCGCGTTTTATATCGGCGGCGCGGGTGCCGCTTATATCTGTGCGCTTTTATGCGCACTCGAAATCAGCCTCAGCTTCGACAACGCCGTAGTCAATGCCAAGGTGCTAAAAGATATGGCGCCGGTGTGGCAGAGCAGATTTATCCTCTGGGGCATTCCGATCGCGGTTTTTGGAATGAGGTTTTTATTCCCCGTGCTAATCGTCGCCGCAAGCGCGCATCTGGGTCTTTGGGAAACCCTCGTGTTAGCGCTTAAGCAGCCGCAGCGCTACCATGAAATTTTAAGCGAGAACGAAGCGCAAATTTACGTTTTCGGCGGCGCGTTTTTGCTGATGGTCTTTTGCGATTTTTTCTTCGATGCGCAGCGCGAGCTACACTGGCTAGGCATAATCGAAAATAACGGGCTCGTGCGATTTTTAAAGCGCATTCCAAACGCTCCCACGCTGATCGCTCTAGCCGCAGGACTCGTGCTGCTTGCTAAAATGGACTCGGCGGCGCTCGGCGCAGCGTATTTCGGCGCGATCTTACTCTATCTACTCATCTCCTGCTTCGACCGCCTTTTCGGCACGGACGGCGCAAAAAACGGCTTTGCAGGCTTTTTATACTTAGAAACCCTGGACGCGAGCTTTAGCTTCGACGGCGTGATCGGGGCGTTTGCGCTAAGCGATAATATCTTCATCATCATGCTAGGCCTCGGCGCGGGCGCGATGTTCGTGCGCTCCATCACGCTGTATCTCATCGCCCGCGGCACGCTGTCGCACTTCGCGTATCTGGAGCACGGCGCGCACTACGCCATCGCGTGTTTGGCGTTTATAATGTTTGCGAAGCTGAAATTTGAAGTAAGCGAGATCATAACCGGCACCGTGGGGATCTTATTCATCGCGCTATCGCTCCTTTCGTCGGTGCTTTACAACCGCCGAAACAAACGCAAACTAATCGAAACGATCGCGGGAAACAACGAGTAAAATTTCATCGCATATCTTGCCGTGCGCGAGATCAAATTTTAAAATTTCGAGCTACTGCCGCAAGCGGTAAAATTTACCCGCTTGCGCCGCGTTAAATTCCAAGAGACGCCAAATTCTAAAAAGCGCTAAATTTAAAGACGCGGGCGATGAGATTGGAATTTACTAAAAGCGTTAAATTTATACCGCCTAGCGGTCGCGCGAACTCAAGCCTTTATCGCGCAATCTCTGCAGCTCTTCGCCGCCTGGTGGCGGGCTATTTGCGGGCTCGCCGCTCTCGCTTGCGCCGCCAAAAAGCTCCTCATTCAAACGCAGCTCGTCAATGATACCCAGAAGCTGCAAAACCTCGGCCTTTATCCGCTCGGCGTCTTTTGACGTAGTGCGCGGCGAAAACAGCGCGGCTTCGAAGCGGTTTTTCGCGCCGTTTAAAAATAGATAAAATTTTCCGTCCATAAACGCCGCGCTAAGAGCGATCTTGGGCGCAAGCTTAAGCTTCAAAGCCCCGAGACGCTCCATAAAGCTAGGCGTCAAAAGATACCGCGCCTCGATCTTATCGCTTGCGAACACGCGAAATTCCTTGCCGAAAATCACGTCGTCCATCAGCTCTTGATCGCCTAAAAATTTAGTGCCCGGCGAGCGATCCGCGATGATGGTCCGCCCCTTAAATTTCTTATAAAACTCGCACACCAAAACAGAGCCGCTAAAGGCCTGCACGTATTCGCCGAGCCTCCAAGCGTTCCAAAGCGCGATCGCCGACAGCAAAAAAGTTGCGGAAAGATCGCTTTTAGCCCTTTGAGATAGCCTTACAAGCTCCATAGACTCGCGCGTTTCATAGATTTTTATCGCTTCGCTTAGGCTAAATTTCACCCCTTTATACACGCCGTCTATCTGATCCTCGGCTACGAATTCATTGCTCGGATAGATGCCCGTTTTGCGGAGCTCTTCTTCGTCTATGCCGCTTTGCGGCTCGTATCTAAAGGTGGGATCGATATCTGAAATGATAGCACGGATGAAGGCGTCTTTGTAAAAGGCGTTGTACTCCCACTTAGCGATGGAATCATCATAAATCCCCCATACGCAGCTTACCGCAATTATCGGGATCATCGCGGACATCAGCACGGCGGAGGAGTATTCGTTTTGGATCAAGCCGTGGATAAACCAGCCGACGGAAAAAACCGCGATGCATAGCAATAAAATCAGCGGTTTTAGAAATTTTATCTTGCACTGCTGCTGCTTTTTTGCCAGTTCTTCTATCGCTCTGTCCATATCCAAAATTTAACTCCGAATTTGATTTGCCGAAATTTTACCCCTTATTTTACGCTAAATTTTATTAAAATTTCATCCGTTAAGCGGGTTTAAGATTTTTTATGCTATTTTTGCGACCCATTTCGATCAAAAGGCATAAGATGATAAATTTACCGAAAAATTGCGTGGTTTTTACCTATCCGAAAATGGGCGGCAGCGGCAAATTTTTGCCTGCAGAGTTGCACGGCGTGGCGGGGCTTACGGGCTGCACGCTTCAGTGCAAGGCCTACGAGAGCGCGTTTGCGCAGATAAAAGCCCTCGGCTTTGAGCTTATCGCCGTAGGCAGCATGGGCGAGGCGGGCACGAGCGAGTTTAAGCGCGCTACGGGCGCTACGTTTGAGTTCATAAACGACGAAAAATTCGAACTTGAAGCGCCGCTGCGGCTCGAAACCTTCACCACCGGCGACGGGAAGAAATTTTACCACCGCCAAACGCTGATTTTTCGAGGCGGCAAGGAGATAAAGCGCTTTAGCCGAATCGCTAAGCCCGAGCAGGACGCACAAAACGTACTTGTGGCGCTAAAGAGCCTGTGATGGGTCGCTTCGGTGGCGCGCTTTAAATTTTGCGCTCCAAGCGCGTTGCGACATAGAGCTGAAATTTAAGGCGAAGCGCATTTCTCTTAAATTCAGCATTTTTAATTAAAATGGCGCTAAATTTAACGGAGGCAGGTATGAAAAAATTTCTATTTTTGGCGCTATTTTGCGCCCTTGCGGCAAACTGCGACGAAAGCGGGCGGGCTGATAAAATTTCTGCGGCGGGCAAAGCGGGCAAAACAACGAGTATCGGCGAGACCGCAAGCGCGCGCTTTATAAAGAGCGGCGAAGCAAGCGCCGGCTCGCAAAGCAGCGCCGATGCGGTCATCCAAACTGACGGTATTTCGCGGGCGGATCTGCAAAGCTGTATCGTAAAAAGCGACGAAGGCTCCTGCGAGCGCGTCGCGCGCGGTCTGAAAAGCGGCTGCGAGCGCAAAGATCAGCTATCGTGCTTTTTCTACGCAGATGTGCTAGGGCGCGGTCTGGGCGTGCAGAAGGACGTCGTGGCGTCGTTTGAGCTTTTTCGCGAGCAGTGCGATGCCGGCAGCAGCGAAGCGTGCTACGAGCTGTCGGTCAAATATCTCCAAGGAATAGGCACTCCTCAAAGCTTTGAGCGTTCGGGGCAGGCGCTAGATAGGGCGTGCAAAATGCACAACAAGCGCGCCTGCGCGGTGCTCGATCTGCTGCCGAAAAATTAGCGCGGCAGAGGCAAAGCGCTTCTTTGAGCGGCGCAAAATTGCTTTTTAGGGCTATACCGCGTAGATTGCCGGACGTCTTGCAAATTTCGCCGCACGAAAGCTTAAATTTTACAACTCGCACCTAGATGAGCGTGCGATCCGCATTTAAAGGCGCCGATTACCGCGTGGCAGCCCCGTTTTGCTTCGAATGAGTGAGGTTTGGTTTTAAAATTTAAAGCAATTTTCGTGGGTGCGGCGCGATGAAGCAGTAAATCGGGGCTAGCGAGCGGATAAATAAAATCAAAAGGAGCAGAGATGAAAGCTTTAAAGCTTGCGCTGGCAGCGGCGCTGGCGCTTAGTTTGGCAAACGCGGACGGCAAAGCCAAAGAATTTAAATTTAGCGGCGCAAAAACTAGCGCGCTTTTAGCAAAGTGCAGTAAAAAGGACGCCGCCGCATGCTACGAAGCGGCGATGAGATACGATCTGGGCGGTCGCGGCGTGGTGCGAAACCGCCTCAAAGCGCAGGGCTTTTTCGCAGACGCGTGCGAGCTCGCCACCCTCGCTGAGCGGAAGCAGGGAGATAAAATGAGCGGCACAGGTGGGCGCGCGATGAGCGATCTGCGCGAGCGAGCTTGCCTAGGCAACGCCGCGGCGCTGGAGAGTTTCGCGAGCGGGCAGTGCCGCAGCCTCGTGATATACGACGAGCTTTGCGAGGGCGGATCGCAGGAGGCCTGCAACAATCTAGCGCGGATGAAGCGCGAAGGCTGGGCGCCCAAAGAGAGCTGCAGCGAGGAGATAGTCGCAAAATTCGGCGACGGCAAGCCGCAGAGATAAAATTCCGCCTATTTTGCAGCGATAGAATTTTTGGAATTTTAGCAAAATAAAATTTGCCGAAATTTTATAAAGCTCGACCGAAAGAGCGGCTAGGCGGGTTAAATTTCAAATTCCAAAGCGGATTTAAATTTGTGTCTTGAATGGTGTCAATTTTTGGGCTCAGCAAAGATTATAATTCGCGCGCTAAAACTTTAAAATTAAAAATCCCGTGCAACAGCTGAAGCTACAATTTTAAGAACTAGAATTTAAACAAAATCTGCAATTTAGCCGTGACGATGATATAATTTTTAGAATTTTGCAAGCGTAAAATATCAAAATTTTACGTATCTACGTCGAGCCGCCCTCCCAAAAAAGCGCGAAATTTGAAATTTTAAACTGCTATATTGTGCGAAGAGGTTAGAATTTCAGACAGAGGGAATTTCAATTAATGCGGATTCAAATCCAAGCGCGGCATGCAAAGGTGGTACTGCAAGCGATGTAATTTCAGATATGAGTTCAAGGCTCGCTAGACACGGAATTTAAACGCCACGAGCGATAAATTTCAAAACATCCATTTTAAAATTGCGAGGCGGATATTTAAATTTAAGTGCGGCGAGCGATTAAATTGCAAAAGGAAGCTTAAATTTAAATATCGCAGCTCACAAATTATGCGTAAATTTTGCGCCTAAATTCCGCAAAATTCGGCGCGCGATGAACATTTGATGGTATCGTGGCGAGACCATCAAACCAAGCTCTAATCGCGCTTAAAACCCTATTTACGGAGCGCTTGTGCAAGCGGGTATTGCAAACCGCCGAAGCAAAAAAAGCCTAATCGGAAGCGTTTGCGGCGTATCCCAACCGACCGCCCCCCATATTTTGCTCTATAGCCTAGCTCGTGCACGAAATTTTAGATTTTGAAATTTAGCGCAAAAATATTATAATTTCGCCCAAATCACGGCTAGGACAGAAAATGAACTCACGCGTGCAAAACGAATATCTAAAATCAAAAATTATGAGCGCCGAGAAAGCCTGCGAACTGATCCCAAATGGCGCATCGGTGGGCTTTAGCGGCTTTGTTGGGGCGGGCTGCGCGCTAGCGCTACCACAAGCTCTGGCGCAACGAGCGACAGCGCTGCACGAAAAAGGCGAGCCCTATCAAATCGAAATTTTTACAGGCGCATCGACCGATCCGCTTTTAGACGGAGTTTTGGCAAAAGCAGGTGCCGTGAGCTTTCGCGTGCCGTTTTTTACGGATGCCGATATGCGCCGTGCGATAAATAGTGGCGCCGTGCGATACGCGGACGTGCATCTATCAAGCCTTGCTGCGCAGCTTAAGGCAGGCTTTTTTCCACATCTAAACTTTGCTGTGATCGAAGTAGTGGCGATTAAAGAAAGCGGCGAGCTCGTGCCGTCTACATCGCTAGGCAACAACCAAGCCTGGCTCGATATCGCCGATCGCGTTATTTTAGAAGTAAATTACTACCAGTCGCTTGAGCTTGAGGGCATTCACGACGTTACAGATCTGCGCCTACCTCCGCATGCTGAGGATCTGCCGATCAAGCACGTAGG
Source organism: uncultured Campylobacter sp. (assembly GCF_963518785.1). NCBI lineage: Bacteria > Pseudomonadati > Campylobacterota > Epsilonproteobacteria > Campylobacterales > Campylobacteraceae > Campylobacter > uncultured Campylobacter sp. The sequence continues at coordinate 59,861 of NZ_CAUQKJ010000003.1, read as the reverse complement.
CGATCGCGTAGGTAGCCCCTATATGCATGTAGATCCTGCCAAAGTAGTCGCTGTCATAGAGGCTAGGACGCATGATCGCGTCAATAATTTCACCGCCGTGGATGAAATTTCAAGCGCTATCGGCTGCAATGTCGTAAAATTCTTAAAAAACGAGGAGGCTTGTGGCAGACTTCCCGCAAAGAAGCTACTGCCGCTACAATCGGGTATCGGCAACGTCGCTAACGCCGTGCTTAGCTCACTACAAGGCGCCGGCTACCAAGGGCTGCAGTGCTACTCCGAGGTGATCCAAGACGGCATGCTAGATCTCATCAAAAGAGGCGTCGTAGGCACTGCAAGTGCCACGGCGCTATCGCTTAGCCCCGCAGGTGTCGAGGAATTTCAAAAAAATATCGATTTCTACCGCAAGCACATCATACTGCGTTCGCAAGATGTCTCCAACTCGCCAGCGCTTATCAGAAGGCTCGGCGTCGTGTCGATGAATGGCATGCTAGAGGCAGACATCTACGGCAACGTAAACTCCACTAACATCATGGGTTCGCAGATGAAAAACGGCATCGGCGGTAGCGGTGACTTCGCTCGCAACGGATATTTGTCGCTATTTTTGAGCCCGTCGCTCGCTAAGGGCGGCGCGATTAGCGCTATCGTGCCATTCGTGAGCCACGTCGATCATACCGAGCACGATACTCAGGTTATCATCACCGAATACGGCATCGCCGATCTGCGCGGTAAATGCCCTCGTGAGCGGGCTCGCGCGATGATAAGCATCGCGCATCCCACCTACCAAGACGCGCTGAGAGATTATTTCGAGCGGGCATGCGCGCAGCCATGTGCGGGGCATACTCCGCACATCCTAAGCGAGGCGCTGTCGTGGCATCAAAGATTTAAGGATACGGGGAGTATGAAGGCTTAGGGCGAATTTGCTTGAGCTAATGCGCTAAAATCTAAAGCTAAGCCCTTTCTTGCGCTGAAGCGGGAAAGTTTGCACTTAAAAATTCCGCCTGCATTTGAAAGCTCTATCGCTAATTAGAGCAAAGCTCGTTAAAATTTTTATTTTGCGAAGCTCGCGCGAAATGTTATAAAACGAATGGATCGAAATTTACGCCGTAAAATTTTAAAATTTGCAGGCGGGTTTAAGGCGCGGAATTTAAAATTTTATCGCTACGAAATTTTAAAATTTAGCCCTAAATTTGCAGCTCGCGCATTTTAAATTTTAAAATTTTGAACTTCGCAAAATTTCATCCATAAATCCGCCATTAAATTTTAAATTGAGCTCCCACTTCATTTGCCACGCGCAAGCTTTTTTGGCAATTTAGCTATAAGGCGCACCATAAGTTCGCAATAAATTTCGCGCAGTATTTGCCAAGATGAATTCCGTATGAATTAAAGAGGTGGCTTGTTAAAACAGAATTTCTCGCCTTGCGGAGGCGATCTTTGGCTCGTAAATTTAAAGAGGCTAGCTATAAGCCGCGGCGAGATGAGATTAGAATTTTATCCTCGAAGGCTCCATCGGCTTGCTGTAGAAGTAGCCTTGCATATATTTAATCCCCATCTCTTCTAAGATGATTGAAATTTCGTGGTTTTCTACGTATTCGGCGATGAGCTCGTAGCCCTGCTTGCGCGCGAAGTTAGCGATAGTTTCGACGATAGCGCGCGAGTTTTTGTCGTTTGCGATATTTTTGATGAGCGCTCCGTCGATCTTTATGTAATCCACATCGAGCGTTAAAATTCTATAGTAGTTGGAGTATCCGCTGCCAAAATCGTCTATCGCGACCTTGCAGCCGTAGTTTTTGGCTACGGCGATGAAGCTGCGTAGGCTCTCGTAATCGTCGAATTCCTCGCTTTCTAAAATTTCAATAAATAAATTTGAAGCATTTGGACTGGATGCGAGCTTACGCTCTAAAAGCTCCTTGATACCTTCGTTTGCGATGTCAAAATATGAAAGATTTATGCTAAAGCAAGTCCCTGCGAAGCGGTCTAGCAAGCGAAAGGCTTCGTTTATTACAACCTGAGTTAGCGGGATATAGAGCGAGGTTTGCTTTGCGATATCGATAAACTCACCCGGGCAGCGCGTCTTGCCCGAACGATCGATTAGACGGATTAGAATTTCATATACTAACGGGACATAGTCGCCACCCTCGGTACCGTATGTGTTGCCGCTAGGATCGCGGTGGGTAATATCAAATATAGGCTGAACAAGCACAAAGACTTGATTTTTCTTGATCGCGTTTTGAATAGTGTTGATCATAATCTGGTTTTGAAGATATTTTTCCTCAATCGCATTTGGGCGCGAATAAAAGCCCACGTGCTCGTTTTTGCTCTGCGCCTCATACATCGCCATGACCGCCTGAAAGACCCTATTTGCGCCGCCCGCTACGTCGGCGCGCTCGCTTACGCCCATCGTGATATTTAAAGGCGCGGAGGCAAAGCCCTCGGTGGTATGGAGATTAAAAACTTTATCGGTGAAGTATTTATTTATGATCTCCACGTCGCGCGCGACATTTAGTCCCTCGTAAAATAGGCAAAACTCATCCGATTGGATACGAAAGATACTGGCTTTGATCTCGTGCGATTCGATACACATCGCAAGCGTACGCGCAAAGGAGCGCAGAATTTCATTCGTCGTCTCCGCCTTGTAAAAAAGCCGTAAATTTGCAAAATTTACGATAGTGATGTAGATCGCTACGCCTGTTTTTTCGGCGTTTATTAGCTCATATAGCGCTGCTTCGTTGCCCTGGCCCGTAAGATGATCGATATAGACTTGATTGTTTAAGCTCTCCTTCGCGTTCGCAAGAGCTAGCTTCATAATCTCGCGCTCGCCGATGTCATGAGCGTAAAGCGCATATAGCGGCGGCTTGGATGCGGTGGCGATATTTGCTAGCCTTAGGCTCACATCGGCTAGTTCGCCGTTTTTACGAAGCAGGCGCGTATCTTTGGCGCTTTTATTTACCATCGCAGGAAGTTCGATCCCTTTATCTTTGGGCATCAAAACTCCAAGATCGCTTCCTTGCAGCTCGCTTTGTTCGTAGCCGCTTAAGTTAAGCACGCTTTTATTAGCGTATAAAATTTTAAAGTTTTGATCTGCTAAAACTATCGCTTCGCCTGCTTGTTCGCATAGTGCGTGATAGGGCGCGAGGGCGCGTTTACTACGCAAAGCATCGGAATTTATGATGTAAGTAAGCAGTAAAAACGACAAAAACACCGCCGTGTAAAGCATCGTCATTTGCATAAACGAGCCGTAAAATTCCTCGCTAGCGTAAGAAAATCGCTCGCGCAGGCTTGCGAAGCGCTCGTTTAGCAACGAGAGATTATCGCTTACAATGATATTTTGCCGCTCGAAATTCCTTAAAATTTGTCGTGCGATTCCTATAAACGCAGCTTCGTCGGGGCTTGACGCATCTGCGCTTTCTAGCGCGCTTTTTAAAGCAGAGATCTCGGAGCGATTTTTATAGTTAAGCCCTAAAATTTGAGAGTAGAGATTTGCTCTTTGCGCATTTGCGCCGCTGGATAGAAATTTTTGCTGCAGGCTTTGGAAAAGGATTAAATTCTGCGAATTTAAGGCCCCAAGCTCGTCCAAAAGCGAAATTTTATCGCTAAAAGCGCTTCCGATCGCGCGCACATCGCTGCTAAGTCCGATTTTATCGATGATTTTATCTTTTTGCAGAGCTTGCAGCACCTGATAAATACCGCGCATATCGGCATTTGCAATCGAAAAGTCCCTTCTTGCGATCTTTGCATCAAATAATATATTTAAGCGGTTATCGGCGTTATCGATCAAAGCTAGCTCGCGCGAAATCGTGCTAAATCTCGCTACATCTCTTAGCGACGAGAAATAATTCCCGGCGATGATTATGCCTAATATCATAATCCCCACCATCAAAGCCCACATTATCTTATCTTTCATCCTGCGCCTCCGTCATCTCGCCCTTAAGTGTAGCTAAAAAGCTCATCAAAGCATCAAGCTCCTCATCGCTAAGATCGTATTTTAGCAGATCCTTTGCGATCTGCCGCACCGCAAGACGCAAATCCGTCTGCCCGTTTACATAAGGCGCGGTTTGCGTGATATTGCGCAAGCTAGGCACGCGGCGCAACTCAAATCCATCGGAAGTGAGCCTATGCTTAGGCGCATCCTCCTCTTCCGCGCTTGGACGAATTTTAGTAAAGCTGCCGGTGCCAAGGCTAACGCCGTTATGACATGCCGAGCACAGCCGCACAAAAAGCACATATCCGTTATATTCGGCATCATTTAGCTTAACCTCGCCGCGCAAAAATCGGTCAAATTTGGAATTTATCGCCGTTTTGGATTTTAAAAATTCCTTCAACGCATCAATGAAGTTCGCCGTATTCGCCTCGCCGTAAGCACTTTCAAAAGCCTGCTTGTAGGCTAAATTCTTCCTGATAAGCTCTAAAATTCTATCTTCGCTCGCGTCCAGTTCATTCTTGTCAAAAACAGATGTCGCGATCCGCGCTTCAAAGCCCGTGAAATTATAATCGCCCAAGTAGCGATCAAAGTAATAAGAATTTATTAGCGTAGGCACGCGTCCATCGCGCACCGAGGCGCCCGAGTCATTTAGATAGAAATTGTGGCAGCTCTCGCAGGAGCGGCCTTTGCTGCTAAATCTTACATCGGTAAAAATTTTTGCGCCCAGCCGCGCCTTTTGCGGGTCGTATTTAGGCATCTCAAGCGGCGTAAAAAGATTGCCGCAAAGCCCCAAAAGCGGCGCCAGACTAAATATAAAACAGCTTAAAGCTCGCTTCGATCTCATCGCTTATCATCCCGCCTTTAGCCCTCTTTTTCAAAATCTCCTCGATCTCACGCTCGCTAGCTTCCGCGCCATCCATATGTAGGTGCCACGCGGCGTTTTGCACAGCTTCTTGCAGGCTGCGTTTTTGCTCGCGCCTCTCGGTTAAAATTTCGCTTTTAAATTTGATGTCGCGCGCGCCAAGCAGCGCCTCGAACTTTTCGGCGGCGGTAGCAAGTCTTTTATGCCCCGTGCCGAAGCGCTCAAACAGCGGCGCCAGCATCGATGAATTGCGCTCGCTCGCCCAGTTTAGATAAATTTTTCGCTCGCCCAAAGCCAAAAACGCCTCAAAATCCTCCGTGCTTTTCAGCGCTGGACTCATTGTAAGAAACACGATGTCAAAAACTGCGGGAATTTTAAAATTTTCGCTCTCGCGATTTTCGCTCACAGCGTCTTTTAAATTTAAAGCCCGGGCTTCTTGAGCTTGCGCGTTTGAAATTTCGCTCTGCGAGCGCGGATAAATTTTAAAATTTTTTCCCGCCGTATCCCTGAAACCATCGCGGCTAAGCCGCTCGCAAAACTCCGCGAAGCTTAAATTTAATACGTTTTGCAAAGCGATGCCAAACTCCTGCGCGCTGCGCCTTAGCTCGCGCAGCATCCCCTCCGAGCTATCGATCGCCGTAACCTTGGCGCCCAGCGACGCGAGATAAAGCGAGTAAACCCCCGTGCCGGCGCCCACGTCTAGCACGCTTTTGCCCGCAAAGCTCACGCCCCAGCCGCGCAGTATCTCAAACACCCGCTTGCCGAAATCCCCTAGCTCGCCGCTAAATTTAGCGTAACTTTCGGACTTTTTATCCCAGCTATTTTCATCTGATTTTTCGCCGATTTTCTTCACCGCTCGCCTTTAAATTTTTTGTAATAATAGCAAAATTTGGCAATTTTTCCGAATTTGGGCTATAATAAATGCTTTCAAAATCTAGGCGAAAGGGCGTTCATGGCGGACGTGACGATAAGAAATTTAAGCTTTGCTTACGAAAAACGCGAAATTTTAAAAGATATAAACTTAAACTACGAGCTGCGCGATTTTTTAGCGATTTTCGGGCCCAACGGCGGCGGCAAAAGCACCCTTTTAAAGCTACTTTTGGGGCTATTGCAACCAAGCTCGGGCACGATCGAAATTTTAGGCAGATCGCCCGCGCTTGCCAGGGCGCAAATGGGCTACGTACCGCAGTTCATCGCGATAAACAAAAGCTTTCCCATAAGCGTGCTCGAAGTCGTTTTAATGGGGCTGATAGATAAGAAAATTTTAGGCTTCTACTCTAAATCCGAGCGCGAGCAAGCCATGCAAGCCTTGGGGCGCGTAGGCATGCAAGACCTTGCAGACTGCCGTATCAGCGAGCTTAGCGGCGGACAAAGACAGCGCGTTTACATCGCGCGGGCGCTGTGCGCGAAGGCTAAAATTTTACTTCTCGATGAGCCACTAGCGAGCATCGACACGATGGGGCAGGTTCAAATTTACGAGCTTTTAAAATCCTTAAACGAGAGCGGCTGCGGCATAATTCTAATCAGCCACGACGTGCAGCTCGCGCTAAACTACGCAAACCGCGCTCTTTACGTCGCAAACGGCTCGGCGCATACCCATGAGATCGATCCTGGGGGCAGGGCGGAATTTTTAGATCACCTGCGACGCGAGCACGGACACTTCTGCGCCGTCGATCTCGCGCTTAACGAATGCTGCTGCAAGGAGGGCGAAAATGGCTGAAATTCTATCTTATGATTTCATGCGAAATGCCTTGCTCGGCGGGCTTTTAGTTAGTATAGTCTGCGGCGTCGTGGGCTCTTTAGTCGTGATAAATCGCATGAGCTTCATAGCGGGCGGCATCGCGCACGGCGCATACGGCGGTATCGGTATCGCGCTATTTTTAGGTATCTCGCCCGTGCTGGGAGCTAGCGTATTTGCGCTGTTTTTGGGGCTACTCATCGCCTACGTCACGCTGCGAAACACCGAGCGCTTTGACGCCGTAATCGGCGCGATATGGGCGTTTGGAATGGCGCTGGGGATAATTTTCGCCGATCTTACGCCCGGGTATAAATCCGATCTGATGAGCTTTCTGTTTGGCTCGATCTTGGCGATAAATCATGAAAATTTGATCTTCATCGGCATTTGCGGTACGGCATTTGCGGCGCTTACGGCGTGCTTTTATAGGCAGTTTTTAGCGATCAGCTTCGATAAGGAATTCGCCCTGCTGCGCGGAGTAAATACGAGCGTCTTTTACTACGTCCTCGTGGTAATGGCGAGCCTCGCGGTGGTCGCGTCGATTCAGATCGTAGGGCTAATCTTAGTAATCTCGCTGATGACGATCCCGCCCTTTATCGCCGAAAAAATTTCAAAAAACTTAGGCTCGATGATGGCGATAAGCTGCGCGCTATCGGCGCTTTTCTGCGCAGCGGGGCTTATTTTGAGCTTTAAGCTCAATCTAACCAGCGGCGCTTCGATAATCCTAGTCGCCTCGGTCTGCTTTTTCGCAAGCTCGATCTTTAGCAAACTTCGCGCCTAAAAGCCCACCCAGCTCGCTAAGCAGGATACCTGCGAGTATCAGCGCCGCACCCAAAATTTGAAGCGCGCTTAGCTTCTCGCCGAAGGCATACCCCATAATGCCCGCGCTTACGGGCTCTAGCGCGAAAATCAGCACCGTTTTTATCTCGCTTACGCCGCGGTTTTGCGCCATTGTCTGGATCACAAACGCCGCGACGGTAGCAAAGATCGAGGTCAAAACCAGCGCGAAAACGAAATCGAAGCTCGGCGAAAAGATCAAATTTCCAACCACCCTTATCTCGCCTTCAAATTCTGCGTGCGGAGTGAAAACCGCCGCGAACAGCGCGCAGACGCAGACACAGATAAACTGCACGATCACAAAGCCGTAGAGATTGCTTTTGCGCGCGCAGACGCCGGTAAATACGATGTGAAGCGCGTATGCAAACGCCGAAACTAGCGTCAGCCGCTCGCCTATGCCAAATCCTACCGCGCCGCTTGCTCCGCTTAAAAAATACAGCCCCAAAAGCGCCACAACCGCGCCGCTAAAGGCGCTCGCACCGACTTTTTTGCCGAAGAACGCAAGCATCAAAAAGGGCACGATGACGACGTTTAGCCCTAAAATGAACGCCACCGTCGAGGAGAGCGCATAATCAAGCGCTATGGTCTGGCAGGAAAAATCACAAAATAGCATCAGCCCGCAAAATACGCCCCGCCCTATCGTGCCGCGGTCAAATTTGACGCCGAAGCGCAGACAGGCGAGGTAGGTAAAAATGCTCGCCGCCAAAAAGCGCCAAAACAAAAAGCTAAAAACGTCGCCGCTATGCAGCGCGCGCTGCACTGGCACGAAAGTGCAACCCCAAACTAGCGCTACGAAAAGTAGCCCCAGATCCCACAGCCTGCTAGGCGGAACGGGATTTTGCGCGTGGTTTTGCACGGAATTAGAATTTTGCCCGAAACTCTGCGCGGAATTCGAGCTTTGCGTGCAGTTTTGCGCAGAGGCAGAATTTTGCGTGGCAGCAGGACTCTGCGTAGAATTAGGGCTTTGCGCGAAATCGAAATTCTGCGCGAAATTTAAGCTTCGAGCGGAGCTAGAATTCTGTGCCGAATTAGATTTCTTCGCAAAATTCCGCACATTAAAATTTTTCAATCCAAAGCTCTGCGGCGTATGAGCGGAGCCTGGATCGTTTGCAAGAACCCTAGTAAAATTTTTCTTTGAGCGTCGCGTATGGGCGGCAGCGAGACTTTTTGCGAGGCTTAAATTTGGATCGTTTACGGCGCTCGCACGATTTAGCGAACTCGCGCTATTTGCGCCGTTGCGAGTAAAATTTTCCGCAAAATTTAATATAAAATTTCGTTTGAAATTTCTTGCGGAATTTTCGCAAGGATTTATTGTGGGGGCTTTTGCGGAATTTAAAGCTTTGCTTTCGACGCAGTTCGGAATTTGCGCGGACTTTAAATTTAGCGAAAGAGCCGCGGAATTTAAAGTGGATTTTCTTCCTGGATTTTTGACGCACGGAGCGGAATAGAACGTGACTAGACTGCGCACGGCAAAACCGGTCGAGGCACGATTGCGTGCGGCGAAACCAGCCGAAGTGGGATAAAATTTTAAATTTCTTTCGCGGATAAAATTTAACTCGGTGGCCGCATCTTGAAATTTGAAATTTCTTTTGAGGCGGGGAGCGGGAGCGAAATTTACCGCACCGCCAGGCGCTGTATTTTTCGCGCGCTCGCATGTCTGATTTGAGATGAAATTTAAAGCGGGTTTTGAATTAAAATTTTCCGCGAGCTCCGAGATAGAATTTTTCATAAATTTAAAGTAAAATTTCGCCGAGATTTTAGTGCGGTCGCGCCTATCTGATCGTCTTTATGGCGTTTAAAATCGCGCCCGAGTTTTTGCGAAACTCCCTTTCGTTTTTGCTTAAAAAATCGAAGCTTTCGTTGATAAAGGCGCTGCTGAATTCGCTACTAAAATCGTCTCCAGGCTCGCGTCCGACGGCACTTTTAAAGCTTTTAGCAAAGCTCGCGTCGGCTCCTAGTTCACGTGCCAAAGGGCGAATGATTTCGTAAATTTCATCAAAGGCGTTGGTGCGCAGATAGTGGCTAAATAGCACCTCGCCGCTCATTACCGCCTTAGTATCGGCTTCGGACATATCTTTTATTTTAGCCAGCACGAGCTTTTTGATCGGCTCTACGGCAAGACTTAGCTTCTTGCTCGCCAGCCTTTGCATATTCTGCACGGCGATGCTTTTTTTGCCCGCGCGCTCGGTAATGTAGCTAGGCAGATCGAGCTCGTAATCCTGCACGCCAGTGCGTTCGTATTCATTTGCAGCGCGTTCGATCAGAGTGCTTAGCGAGTTTTTAAAATTTTCGCTATCGCCCGCGCCCGCACTAAGCATCACGTCCAGTCCCTTTACGGCAACCTCTTCCCAGCTAGCAGTCGCAAATAGCGGCAATAAACAAAGGATTAATTTTTTAAGCAAAGTTTTTCCCTAATTAAAGATTGATTATTTTATTTCGAAAATTTTAATGTATAATCAACGCTTTTATAATGCCAAAAGGGCTAAATATGGAGCTTTTACTCATCGCTTTCGCGCTTGCGATGGACAGCGTCGCGCTTAGTATCTCAAACGGCGCGAAATATCCGAATTTTAAATTTGCGCAGATCGCGCGCATCGCGTTTTTCTACGCGGCGGCTCAGTTTATAATGCCGCTTGCGGGCTACGGTTTGGGGATAAATTTCGTAAAATTTATCGCGCAGATCGATCGCTTCGTCGCGTTTGGAATTTTATCGTTTTTAGGCGTTAAGATGATCGCGGAATCCCGTCGCGAGCAGGACGAGCCAGCTCTACGCCTAAGCACGAAGGAGCTGGTACTGGGCGCGATCGCAACCAGCATCGACGCGATGGCCGTGGGCGTGACCTTTGCCTTTGGCGAGATAAACATCCTCTACGCCTGTTGCATAATCGGGCTCGTCTGCTTCGCGCTGTGCGTCGCGACGTGCTACGCAGGCAAGCTAACGGGCGAATATCTGCACTCAAAGGCGCCCGTTTTAGGCGGCGTGATTTTGATCCTAATCGGGGTTAAAATTTTGCTCTCGCACCTCGGTGTCATCGATATTTAGCGGCTTTTAAGCGCTGCTTTGCGATAATTTTTAAAACTAATCCGCAGGAGCAAAAATGAAAAATTTAATAAATTTAAGCGGCGGCGATCGCCTAAATTTGCGCGTGCAGGGTCAAATTTTACTAAGCGAGAGCATCAAAAACGGCAAAACGAGGCAGACGCAACACGCAGATAAAAATACAAAGTAAAAATGGCAGAAAGGTAAATAATGAATGAGTTAAAAGAGCAATTAGAATCCATAATACATAAGCAAGTGAATTTTTCAAAATTAAATTATCATATAGAAATAAAAGTCGACCAACCAGCAAATTTAGAGCAACTTCCAAATCAAGATTTTAGTTTTAAAAGTATCATCGATATCCTATGCATTGAAGAAAAATTTATTAAATTTGGAAAGATAAATCAAGAAATAGGGGAGATTGTAAAAGAGATTGAAAAAATAAATAGTACGTATTTTGTTAAATTTATTTTTGAAAAATGTGATGTCAAATTTTGGAATGAAGATATTAATCTTGATTGGCATATAAATTTTAAAGATAGCAATATAAATATTAATATCCAGGATATTGAGCTCAATGAAATTTATTTGTTAACTAAAAATTTTAATAATTGTACATTTAAAAATTTAAGCCTGCTAAATAATGTTAAAACTTTGCATATTGATTTGAGTTTTAACGATATCAAATTGTTGCAGTTCGCTATAACTAAGATAGCAGATAATGGGATTAATAAAATTAATATTGGCAATACAAATATTGGTCAGGCAATAATCATTGATAGTATTTTTAAAAGTGATTTTATAATTTATAGTTCTCAAATTGATTCCATTGAAATTAGAGATGTTGATTTTGAAGCATTAGCAGAGTTTAGAGCAGTTGTTTTTAAAAATAAGTTTAATTTTGAAGAGATTTCATATAGGGGGCTTGCCTTATTTGATAGGTGTGTTTTTAATACAAAGGCAGAATTTAAATATATTATTTTTGAAAAATTTACTTCTTTTAGAGGTTCTATTTTTAATAATGGCTTAAATCTTGACTTTACAAGTTGTGATAAGGAAATCAATTTTTTCGGTATAAGTGGATTTGATAAAACTGAATCTAAAAAGCATACATCGCAAGAAACATACCGTATTATAAAAAATAATTTTGAAAAAATCGGTAATAAAATTGAAGCCAATAAATATCATTCCCTGGAGCTAGAAAGTAAGAGAATGGATCTTGAAAAAAACAAATGGGCAAATATAAGTGATTACATTGTGTTTAAACTGCATTATATAAGTTCAAATCATTCTACAAATTGGGTTTTGACATTATTGTGGATTATAGTGGTAGGCGTTTTAACAACAATATTTCTTCATTTGAATGCAGTAAAAGAATTATTTATCAATCCATGTTCTTTTAAAATTGAATATTTGTGTAAAGCATTTGACCACTTATGGAAGTATATTTATATAGGCAATATGGACGACGAATTAAAACGCAATCCATTTGTATTTTTATTCAATAAAGCTTCATTGGGCTACCTATATTATCAATTTTTAACAGCCATAAGAAAAGACACTAGAAAGTGATTGATTTGTATATTATCTAATAATAGTATAAAATGGCAAAAAGTTTTAAGAATTTATAATAAATCCACCATGAGAATATTGATGTTGGCAGCCTGGTCTATCAAATTTTGCTAGCGAGCCACGTAGTCAGATGTTTTTCGGCTCGGAGATTAAGCCTTTTAGCAAGGATGGCATTTTTATCGTGAGTGAGATTCGGGCAAAATTTAAAAAGCCGTCTACCCTAGGCAACCTGCTGGGGATAGAAGTCAAAACGGTGGAGCTAAAAAAGATGTCCGCAACATTAACTTATCAAATTTACGAAGGCTTTTTATTTTTTGCCCACCAGCAATTTTGAGCTACCGAGCATCAGCCATTTGGCTTCGCGCGGGCCCATGAAAAGCCCCTGCGTCGTGTCTATGAGCTCAACTCGCTCGTAGCCCCGTTCCTTGAGACGCGCGATAAAAGCGTCCATATCGCCGTAGTTTCCGCGCGAGAAAAGATCGTGGATCGCGAAGCTGCAGCCCTTTTTAAGCACGCGGAGCGTCTCTAAAAGCAGCGCCTGGCGCTCCTTGCGCATGATGTTGTGATAGACGTAGTTGCTTGTAACCGCATCGAAGCTGCCATCTTCAAAGGGCAGCTGCGTGGCGTCGGCCTGCTCGAAGCTGGTGTTTTGCACCCCTTCGGCGCGCGCGTTGGATTCGCACAGCTGTTTGTTAAAAGACGCGTACTCAAAGCCCCAGCGATCGACGCCTAGCACCGATGCGTGCGGGTTGCGCTTAGCCACGGCGATCGTTAGCGCGCCGCTACCGCAGCCTACGTCCAGCCCGCGCCCGCCCTCGGGCAGATCCACGTATTTTGCCATGCCCTCTACGATCGCGCGCGAGAGCTGACGCTTGCCGCCGTAATCAAACGCGCGGTACCACACGACGCAGTAGATCGTAAAGCCGATCAAAATCAGCGTCGCTGCGCCAAAAAGCCCAGCTAGCACGCCTCTTAGCGCACCACTAACACCCAAACCGCAAACGCCGAAAATCAAAAATAAAACTAACGCCACGCCCGCACCCGCGGCAAATGACGCGATCATGCCCTTAGGCACCCAGTTTTTATAGTCCGGTTTCATCTTCGCTCCTTTTATTAAATTTAATCTCGCGGCGGCAAAGCATGCTGTGGCAAAATTTTAAATTTCGCCCGTAAATTTTAAAGTCCGCAGCTCAAAACCCCGCCTAAATTTAAACGCGCGCTAATAGGCGTATTTAAACTCCACGTAGTAGTTGCGTCCTGGAGCTGGAGTATAGACGTCTGCGCGTAAATTTTGGTTGTAATTATACTCCTCGTCAAAGACGTTTTTGACTCCGGCGCTTATCAAAAACCCACTTGCGAAGCGGTACGCAGCGCCCAGATCCACGATCGTGCGCGAGTCGATCCTATCGTGGTTGGCGTCATGCGATGATGAGAAATATTTAAAATCGCTCATCAGCGTTAAATTTCTAATCGGCTCATAATCGAGCCCTAAAACGAACTTCGAGCGCTCCACTAGCGGAACCTGCTTGCCTTTATCCGCACCGGATTGGATCTTGGCGTCGACATATGAAAAGGTCTCGCTGAGCTTTAAATTTGAAAGCAGGCTTTGCTCCGCATACAGCTCCACGCCCTTGCGGCGCGTCTCGTCGATATTGATAAAATGCCAACCGTCGGTGATCGAGCTGCCCAGGGTTTCATTTACGATCTCGTTTTTCGTATCGGTCCAAAAGATCGTAGCGCTTACGTATTGCCCGTAGATCAGATCTTTAAGACCGATCTCGTAGGTTTTAAAGGTTTCGGATTTGAGGTTATTAAGCACATAAGGGCCGTTACGACCGAGCTTGTCGATGAGTTGATTAGGACCCGGCGAGATATAGCCGCGCTCAAATTTAAAATATAGATTGCCATCCTTGGAATAATTAAAATTCGGCGTAATCTCAAAAGCGTAGTTGTTTTTATGATCCGTTACGTGCGTGCTGTCTTGAGTATGAAATATGCGCCCCATCCTACGCATCGTCGTAGAGACTTCGCGATCTACTTTGTATTCGGCGCGCTCAAACCGACCGCCCGCGCTAAGCGAAAACAGATCGGTGAAATTGTGCTTTTCTAAAGCATAGACCGAGTGGGTAAGCTTTTGCATATCAAAGATCGTAAGCTGCGAAAGGCTCATCATAGGATTCATCGCGGCGTCAAAATTTATCCTGCGAAAGCCCTTGTTTTTGAGATAATCATATCCCGTTATGAACTCGCCGCTGTCGTAGTCGAGCTTGCCTTTTAAATTTGCCCCCTCTTTGCGATCTTTCATCACAAAGCCCTTTTGTAAAATTCTAATATCTTGGTAATAAGGCTGTAAATTTGCTTCAAATATATCGCCGAATTTCACCGCATAATCCAAGTCAAAATTTAGTCGCGTGCTTTTGGTAAATGTCCTCTCGCCTCCCTGTTGGCGGCGATCCTTTTTGAGCTCAACAAGCCCTAAACTCGGCACATCATGCGTCCTAGCGCGATAAAAGCTCGGATTAAAAGAGAGGCTTTGATCATCTGAAATTTTATAATTTAGTCCAAATGATGTATAGTAGCCTCGCTCTCTTTCGCCCTTGCGGTATCCATGCTGATCAAAGCCCTTTATCGCGGTCTTTAGAAATAAATTTTCGCTCACATTCCCGCCTGCGCCGAAATTTAGATCTTTATAATTATACGACGCGATCTTGGTGGAGACATTGGCGTATGGGTATCTGGCGCCCTTTTTTGTGATGATATTTATCACGCCGCCGCTGGTGCCGCTGCCGTAAAGCACACTACCGCCGCCGGGGATGATCTCCACGCGCTCTATATCCTCAATAGGAACGAGATTGATCGGGATGGGCGTCGGCGTCGTGTCGATCATATTGAGCGCGACTCCGTTAAGAAGGACCTTAACGGAGGTATTTGCCTTCTGACCCTGTCCGCGCAGATCGACCGTATCGCCGTGGAAGCTAACCCCCGGCGCCTTTTCTAAAATTTCGCGCAGATCGCGGTATCCGCGGTTTTCCATATCCTCCGCGGTAATAACGGAGACGTTGCGAACCTCGTTTTTAAGCGTGTCCTCAAAGCCCGTCGCTGTAACTACGATGGTGCCCAGCTTTGTGGCGTTCGCGCCGGAAGCGTTTTTAGAAGCTGCGGAATTTACCACCTCTGCGCTAGGCGCGCTGATATTTGCGGACGTAGCGTTATTTTCGGCTCCGTTTAGTTGTAAGGCGGCGCACAAACTTAGCGCGATCGCTGCATTTGAAAGATAAAATTTCTTAAACATCACTCTCCCCTATTCAAAATTAGAATTTTGCGAATGATTTGCAAATGCTATATTATAATTTCTCTTGATTAAATAATAATAAATTTCAAAGATTAAAGATAGATTTTTTAAAATTTTGGCGTAGTCTGGATGAAATTTTAGTTTTGAGCATTTTGAGAGGCGCGGTAGAATTTCGGTTTTAAATTTAGACTCTTTAGCGGCGTTTGTTTTTAAAACGGCAAATTTGCGAAGCGGATCTAGCTGGAATTTTTAAAATTTAGTCAATCCCTAAAATCATACCCGTCTAAAATGCGCCCAAAAGTATTAAACCTATCCTAGCGCTCATTTTTTTCCATATGGCCTTTTTGATTTTGCTTGCGCATCAATTATTTTTATCATGGCTCACCTTCTTTAGCCACTCTTTTTCAAATTTATAATATCTTTCAAGCTTTTTATTCTTTTCCGCTTGATTCCACTTTTCTATCTCAGCATAATCTTGTAGCTCGCCTCCGCATTTAGGGCAAACGCTCCTATCTTTAACGTCCGAGAAATTATAAAATTTCAAACACCCTTTGCAGCGCATAAATTTAGGATAATATTTTATGCTTTTTTCGGAGCGAAATGCGAGATACGCAAAGAAAGCGTACGCCGCAAAGCATAAAATTCCTATGATGATACGCAGATACGCGCTTTCGAGCTTTACTGGTGCCATAAAGTCTGGCTTTATATCGACTTTCCCCAATAAAGCGGCCGTCAATCCCCATGTAAAAAAAGCAAAAAAGCCGATTAATGCGAAAATTCTATTTAGCATTTTTATATATTCCTCTATAACAAATCAAATTTCATCGCTTTTTAAATTTACGCTTTTTGATCTTCGGAGTTTTAGTGTTTTGATCGGAGGCGTTTCTTTTCCAATAGTCGCCGTCATTATACTCCGTAAGCTTTTTGCCGCAGTCCGGGCAAATTTGATCCGTATCTTTGACATCCTCGTACATGTAAAATTTACAGCAGTCCTTGCACCACATATACTTCGGATATCTTTTTATGTTCTTTTCAGAGCGGAAGGCGAGGTAAAAGAAGCAAATACCCGCTATTAAAAATACAGTTGCGGGCAATACCCATAAAATACCCGCATCATCAAATTTAATATATTTCTCGCCTATCTTTATATTTTTATTTACTGCAAAAATTATAAGGTATAAAAAGAATACTACGCCAAGAAAAAAATAGCCAATTCTATCTAACATTTTGCCGCTTCTTTTCGTTATGATCTGCTTTATTTATAACGTTTTGAGCCATACCGCCCAATCCTTAAATTTGGGCTTTACGGGAGATAAATTTTATTTTTGATCGCTCTAAATTTCTCATATGACAAACCTGGAGTATTGTAAAATCAATGTATAATCTTCGCTATAAAATTTTACCCTATTTTTTCTATTGTAGATACTCATGCTTAGCAGATATTTGGCGAAATTTATATAATCCTTCGTATTAGGGAAATAAAATGTAACGCTTTGGTAGAATGTTTTAAAATCCAGCTCAAATTTATACCTGTCCATATCGTCCGTTATATAGCACTCCGCTTCGTCCATTTTAATAAATTCCTCTATATCTATGCATAGTTGAGCGCTATTTTTTGCAAATCGCGCTCCGTTCACTGTATCATAAGGAAAAAGCTCTAGGTATGAGACCCTTTCATTATACGATGATGTTAAAATGTTTTTTGCGAAATAATACATAGCCAAATTCGTAGTAAAGCCTAATACCACAAGCTTTTTGTCTTCTAGAATTTTAATATCTAATTTATGATACTCATGCCCCATAAGTTCCTCATCGATAGTTAGAGGATCGTCTTTTATATAAATTTTATTCGGTAGCACTGACTTATTCTCCTTTTTTTGCGCACTACGCCGTCATTCATAAAGCGCCGTCAAATATGATCCCATCGCTTCGATTGCGGAGGATAATAACTTTTTCCATCTACATTGAAGCTGTTCGTGTTCATATTTTCTCCAATATAAGTTCCGCCGAGCCCTCCTCAAGCGAATTATACTCATCCAGATGTATATGCGAATGTTTCGGCACGGAATCTTGCGCTAAAGTAAGCAAATGCCTGGCAAGAGATATAAGCCCGCTTTTATTTGCCCTTATAGTAACTTCGTTTCCTAGAGCATTGACGGAGATCGCGAAGTCCTTCTCCCATTGTAGCTGCAGTCCCTTTTCTGCGCAGTAATCCAATGTTTTTATAACATACTGTCCCATATATCGCCGATACTCCTTTCTAAATTTAATCGATTGCCGATAGAATTTACCTCATCGATCGGCTAATCGATCTCGTAGTGTTTCTGGAAAAATTATATCTAAAATAAAAATGAAAGGGGCTGGAATAACTAAATTTAAGATAAGTGCTGTACGCGAAAATGAAGCGCTTAAAATTTGAAAATAGCTTAAATGGTGGTCCCGATTGGACTCGAACCAACGACTTCCACCATGTCAAGGTGACACTCTACCAACTGAGTTACGGGGCCAAAAAGAAACGGCAGTATATCAAAAAAATCTCTCAATAGCAAGCAAATTTTAATTTTTCGTAAAATTCCGCCGAAATTCTATACAAGATTTCGCCGCGACGTAAAACGCCGTCGAAATTTTGCGCAAAATTTCGCGATCTTGCCGCAACCACGCGCGGATTATCCCGCAACTAAAATTCGCAATTCCGCGCGGAATTTTATCGCGCTTTTGCGGCGCTCGCGTGCTTTGCCCCAGCAGCCTATTCTGCCCCGCTTTGTTTTATCTAGTCGCTTTGCTTCGCCCCGCCTGGTTTCATCTGCTCGCCTTATTTCGCCCGCTTGCCTCGCTCTGCCTTGCGCCAGCTAAGACGTCCAAATTTTTTCATTCAGCTTTAGAATTTTTACGATTTGCAGCATCGCGTCCAGATCTGCTTTGATATCCTTCACGATGCGAGCATTGAGTATCGGCTGATCCAGGCTCGGCTCGAAACTATCGGCGCCTCGAGATATCGCAATATAAATTTTATTTTGCTTAAAGCTCAGCGAAATATCCGATTTTACGAGCTGTTTAAGAGATAGAATTTTCTCCATCAGCGCGGGCGTCAAGACATACATAGCCGCTACCGTATCGCTTGCATAAACCGAAAAGTTTGCATTGAAGTCCGCGTTATCTATCGGGATTTTGCGGCTGCTCCATAGCTTGCGCGGTAGTGCAGACGGCGGCAAATCTATGCCTGTGGGTGCCGCCGCGCCCGAAAAAACAAAAACATCGGAGCCAATTTTTTTATTAAAATTTGCTACAAAAAAAGGCCCCTCGAAAAATGTAGTGTAACTCTTTTTAAAAAACGACGAAGTTCCACTGCCGGTCTCCTTTTCCAGCCTTATGTCGCAAAACATAAAATCCACTCCGTCCGCGCTTGCGTAAACCAGATCGTCCGCGCGAAATCTATCAAATCCGTCAAATATCTCGCTTGCCCTCACCTCTTTTTCCTGAAAAAGTGCGCCCATTTTATACGAAAAGCCCAGGCCTTCGATATAGGGCTTGAGATAAAGCTCTTTGTAGCGCATCAAAAATCGCTCGGTTTTGCGCTCGAAAATCCACTCGTAAAATTCATCTCGCGTACCGATTATTGCTAAAATAGACGCGACTAAAAAGGATAAACTTTCTATGCCGAGATCGAGTTTGGGAAAATCGAGAAAGATGATTATCAATGCGAGCGCAAGCATCGGACCGAAAACCGCAAACGCTACGAGATAACTTAAAATTTTCCAAAGCTTGCGACTTTTCTTAAGCCGTTTGCGCTGCTTTTCTAAATCTATGACGGTTTTAATATCCACGCCCAACCTCTATTTATTAAATTTAACGCAACCTTGCGGCACAGCGTAAATCTGCGCCCGATACGGCGCAATAGGCGCACGTTGTTTAGAGCCGCTAAATTTTATGGCTACTTGCGCGAGCCGCGCGCAGTAAAATTTGTCGCCAAGCTTAAATTGCAGCATAAATTCCGTGATTAAAAAAAACTTATTTCAGTAGCTCGTTTGCATACGCTCGCACGCTCGCATCCACCGCCGCAAGCGCTTCTGCGTCCGTCACGCTAGGCGAGTTAAATTTCTCCGCGCACTTTAGCACGACGCGCGCAATGTCGGTGAAGCGGCACCGCTGCTGCAAAAACGCATTTACACCCGCTTCGTTTGCGGCGTTGATGACGACGCCGAGATCGGGGTTTGCTAACAGAGCGTCTTTGAGGGTAAAGATTTGAAATTTCATCTCGTCGATCGGTTTAAATTCTATCGGTCGCAGGGCGCACAGATCCACGGGCGCGGTGATCTGCTGCTGTACGTCGCCGCTAAACATCGCGTGCGCGATAGCTAGGCGCATATCGGCCCTGCTAATGTGCGCCGTCGTAGAGCCGTCTGTGAATTCGACTAGCGCGTGGATCTGCGAGGTGCGCTCGATAAGCGCATCGATCTCGCGCATGCCGTAGAGCCAAAACGCCTCGATCACCTCAAAGAGCTTATTCGCCATCGTGGCGCTGTCGATCGTGATCTTTGCGCCCATCTTCCAGTTAGGGTGCTTGAGGGCGTTTTGCGGCGTGAGCGAACCGAGCTGCGTTAGCGGCACGTCGTAAAACGCGCCGCCGCTAGCCGTGATGATTAGGCGAGAAACGGGGATTTTGGCGTTGCTAAGTAAAAATTTCAGTCCGAAATGCTCGCTGTCGATCGGGTAAATTTTATCCGTTTGCAGAAATTTCCCGCCGACGACGAGGCTTTCTTTGTTGGCGAGACATAGTCTCTTTCCGAGCTCTTGGGTTTTTAGGCTAGGCATCATGCCCGCAAAGCCTACGAGAGCATTTACTACGGTCGTGCTTTTGCACTCCGCAAGCATCTGCAAAATTCCATCCGCGCCGCAAAATACGCGCTCGTGATCTACCTCGCTTTTTTGCTGCGCATCCGCTATACAGACGAGACGAGGGTGAAATTTTGCGATCTGTTCGTTTAAAAGCTTGATATTGCGCCCGCAGCTAAGCGCTTCGATCATACTGCCGCTGCGCGCGGCCACGTCTAGGGTGTTTGTGCCGATAGAGCCCGTAGAGCCTAAAACTACCATGAATAGACTATCGCCATCGCGATTGCGCCGAACATATAGCCGTCGATGCGGTCTAAGATCCCGCCGTGTCCGGGAAAGAGCGCGCCGCTATCTTTAAGACCCGCCGCGCGCTTTAGGTAGCTCTCAAACAGATCACCGAATACGCCAAAAATTGCTATGATGATGGTTTTTCCTAAAATTTCAAGCGGCGGCATATTGGTAAAGATGCGCGCATAAATGAGGCTAACTATAAGCGCGAGCGCAAGACCACCTAGTACGCCCTCTACGGTTTTATTCGGCGAGCTAGCGCTTAGCGGGGTTTTGCCAAAGGCTCTTCCGATAAAATATGCGCCGCTATCGCTAGCTACGATAATAAAGATCAGCCAAACGAAGTGAAAAATTTCCCCGAAATCATCGTAAGCCGCCCACATAAAAAATATCGGCGCAACGGGATAGATGAAAGGAAGCGTGATCTTTAGGCTGGGACCCTTGGTAAAGGCTACGACAGAGGCGACGCATAGGATCATCAGGATGCTAACTTTTAGCGCTGAGACGAATGGCTCATCGGTCTGCGTAAATGGTAGCAGCGCAAAAAACGCGATCGCCAGCGCGAGCCACTTTTTGCTAGTTTCCTCTAAACCCCATAACTTGAGGCTTTCAAAAAACGCAAGCACAAGTATCAGCGCAAATACGGCGAAATTTAGCCACCTAGCGTTTATGAGAATTAGAGCCAAAAATACGGCGAGTAAAATGCTTGCCGTGATTATTCTTTGCTTCATAGAATTTCCTTGGAATTTATTTTGAGCAATTATATCGCAAGCTCGCTTATTACGGCTTTAAAACGCCGATTGTTTTAAAATTTACGTAGTTTACGAAAGCACCTTCGTTGATTTTGACATTTTGACGTTTGGTGTAATCGACGAGATATTTTCCGCTGCCACTTGCACTGAAGCTCACGCAAATTTTAGCGGCGAATTCGACCACCTCTTCGCTTAGACTTTGCTTATTTGTCTTTACGATGACGTGTGCGCTTGGAGTGTCCTTAAGATGAAACCAATAGTCGGATTTGGAGCTATTTTTTAGTAAGAACTCATTGCCTTTTTCGTTTTTACCGACGCTGATTTTAAAATCTCCTAGATAAAAGTTCGCTACATATTCGCTATTTTTTTCCTTGCTTTTTTGCCTAGTTTGCGTGCGCTTGGGCATTAGAATTTCGATCTCGTGTGCATTCTGTGCGGCAAGAATGAGCGATTTTAAATTCTCATAAAACGCGAGTTTCTCCTTTAAATTTTGCTCTTCGATATGGATATTAGCAGCCTTTTGGCGCAGACGCTTCGCCTCGGAGTAAAGCTCGCCTAAAGCGGCGCTTGCAGGCTCTTGCAGTTTAAATTCTACCGCCTCGTCGTCTCCTTTTTGCAGCGTAAATTCTCGCGCGCTAGTTGGAATTTTATAGATATTTTCTTTTAGCAAGGCAGCTTTTGCACTTAAAAGCTCGGCGCTTCGCAGTAGTTCGGCGCTGCTTTGCAAAGAGCCTAAAGCCTCGCGCACTGAGTCTAGCTTTTTATTTAGCGCCGTGATTTTTGCGGATTTGAGCGAGTTTAAGCGATCCGCATTTAGCGCGTTAAATTCCGCACGAAAAAATGCTTTAAAGTCCGAAATTTTTGGCACGGGGGCTTCTTTAATATTTGCAGGCGGCAGATGGCGGAGCTTTCTTCCTACCTTGATCTGTCTAAATTCCGTCTCGAAGTGCCGCAGTGCCTCTAAAATCACATCGTTTTCATCGGTGATTATTACGTTGGTAAATCGCCCAGTAAATTCGAAGTAGATATTTGAGCTTTGGGTCTTGTAGCTTGCATTTTGGCTTACGCTAAGGCATAGAATTCTATTATTTTCTGGCACGCTAACGGAGGTGATGCGCGATTTTACGAAGCGCTTGGCAAGTAGCACATCAAAGGGCGCCGCGTAAACCCTACCTTCGGTAAAAGCGTCATTTTCGTGGATATTGCAGCCTGATTTATTCATATCGAAAAACAGCGTCTCGTTGCCGTCAAAGCAAACTTTAAAAAGGTTATCTCCTACGCGTTTAATGTGCGAAAGGAAGCGTTTGGCGCGTAGATACTTGCAAATTTGAATTAAATTTTGATACTTCATACGCGTTAAAATTTTTCTTTGTGGATTTTGCTTAAATTTAGCTTCTGCAGATTGTGCGGGTTCGGGCGCTGTTGCAGTACGCCGAGGGCTAGTATCGCTTCTGCTTTGAAATTTGGCGGAAAGCCCAGCGCCTCGCGCAAAAACTCCTCGCAGCTGCGTCCGTCCGCGGCGGCACGCAGCCTTACCTGTACCCAGTAGCTGCCGAGATTTAGCGCGCTTGCGGCAAGGTGCATGTAGCCTAGCGCTACCGAGCAGTCCTCGATCCAGACGTCCTGTTTCTGTTCATCTGCGATCACGACGATCGCGGCCGCGGCCTGTTTTAGCATATCCGCTCCGCTGCTGCGACATCCGCTTAGCCGCTCAAGCATCTGTTTGTCGCGCACGAGGATGAACTCCCACGGGCGGCGTGCATGCCCCGACGGCGCAAGCAGGCCCGCTTTTAAAATTTTATCCAGCGCCTCGTCCTCAAGCGGCTTAGGCGCGTATTTTCTTACGCTTCTGCGATTTGCAAAAATATCTAAAATTTCCATCGTCTCGCTCCTTGCGGCTCAATTATACATAAAATTGCAAAAATTTATGATTTTTTAGCTAAAATCGCGCAAATTTAACCGATACGAAGGAGATTTTATGAAGCAGACGATCACGGAGAAAATTTTTAGCGAGCACGTGGGTGAGGCGGTTTTTGCGGGACAGATCATCGAAAGCACCATCGATATGGTCATCGGCAACGACATCACGACGCCGATTTCGATCAAGCAGTTTGAGCTTAGCGGCGCGAAAAAGCTCGCCAACCCGGACGGCTTTGCGATCGTGATGGATCACTACATCCCTACGAAAGACATTTTAAGCGCAAACCAAGCTAAAATTTCACGCGAGTTTGCTTACAAGCACGATTTAAAAAACTACTTCGACGAAAAAGATATGGGTATCGAGCACGCGCTGATGCCTGAAAAGGGGCTCGTAGTGCCCGGCGACGTCATCATCGGTGCAGACAGTCACACCTGTACCCACGGCGCGCTTGGGGCATTTGCGACGGGTATGGGCAGCACCGATCTAGCTTTCGCGATGATAACGGGCAAGAATTGGTTCAAAGTGCCGCCTACGATCAAAGTAATTTTTCGCGGCAAGCCCGCGCCGCACATCTACGGCAAGGATCTGATTTTAGAGGTGATCCGCCTCATCGGCGTGGACGGCGCGCGCTATAAGGCTTTGGAGTTCTGCGGCGACGCGCTGGAGTACCTGGATATGGATAGCAGATTTTCGCTTTGCAATATGGCGATCGAAGCGGGCGGCAAGAGCGGTATCGTCGCAGTTGATGAGATCACGAAGGAATTTTTGACGGATAAAAGCTTGCGCGCCGAGCCGAAATTTCACTACTCAGACGAGGGCGCGAACTATGAGCAAATTTTGCAGATTGACGTGAGCAAGCTTGATCCTGTGATTGCGTATCCGTTCCTGCCTAGCAACGGCAAGAGCGTGCGCGAGGCGGTGCGCGATGATATCGCCGTCGATCAGGTCTTTATCGGCAGCTGCACCAACGGCAGGCTCTCCGATCTGCGGATCGCTGCGCAAATTTTAAAAGGTCGCAAGGTCGCGCGCAAAACCCGCCTCATCATCACGCCTGCGACGCAAAAGATCGCTTTGGCCGCGCAAAAAGAGGGACTGTGGGATATTTTCGTAGAAGCGGGCGCAGTCGTCAGCAACCCGACCTGCGGCGCGTGCCTGGGCGGATATATGGGGATTTTAGGCGTGGGCGAGCGCTGCGTAAGCACGACAAATCGAAATTTCGTCGGCCGCATGGGCGATAGAACGAGCGAAGTATATCTAGCAAACTCCGCCGTCGCCGCAGCTAGCGCCGTCGCAGGCAAGATCGCCGACCCGAGGGATTTGTAAGTTTAGAAAGCCGCCTTTTATTTTTAATTCGCTTGCGTCATAAATTTTGAGGGATAAAATACAAAATTCGATAGCGTCGCAAAGCTTGGCGAGTATAAAAAAAGGTGAGGACGGCTGGCTTTGTTGTTGAAATTTTGCGGCAAAATTTCACCTCGTCATCTACAAAATTTCTTCATTATAAATTCCGCTTTCACCCACCGCGAGGCTTTGTTATTAAAACCTCGCGGATTTTAAATGCTGCTATCGGCGTAATCACGTAAATTTTGAAATTCTACTTGGCAGAGTTTTACTCTAACAAGTGCGCTAGAGTAAAATTTATGCTTAAAAAATGTCGACGTGCAGAGTTTAAATTTAGGTTTCCGCTTCGCTCGGCTTGTTTGCGTAATAAGTAAAATTTCAAATAGATATCCCATTGGCGCTTACATTGATAAGTACCAAGCGTTCGCCTAGGTTAAATTTTAAAATTTAGAGCCGAAAGCCTACGCGTAAATTTAACAAAACCGCCGCAAGTTTGCTCAAATTTACGGCGGCATATTTTAAAATTTAAGGCGCCTTACGCCTCCAAAATCGCTCCGTTGCTAGCGTTCGTTACTAGCTTGCGATACATTCGCAGCCAGCGATACGGCAGCGGTTTTTCAACCGGCTTAAATTTAGCTCTGCGCTCGGCGATCTCGGCTTCGCTTAGGCGCACGTTGATCGCGTATGTATCCACGTCGATGTCGATGATGTCGCCGTCTTGCAGCAGCCCGATCATGCCGCCCTCGGCAGCTTCGGGGCTTATGTGCCCGACGCTTAGCCCCCTTGTCGCTCCGCTAAATCTGCCGTCCGTGATCAGCGCCACGTCCACGCCCAGCCCTCGCCCCATGATTAGGCTTGTAGGGCTTAGCATCTCCTGCATGCCGGGACCTCCGCGCGGCCCTTCGTAGCGGATGACGACCACGTCGCCTTTGTTTACTTTGCCGCTTGAGATCCCCTCTATCGCCTCGTCTTGGCTGTTAAAGCAGACCGCCTTGCCGCTAAATTTGCGCTCGCCGATGATGCCCGCGGTCTTGATGACGCAGCCCTGTTCGGCTAAATTTCCAAACAAAATCGCCAGTCCGCCGACCTGCGAGTAGGCGTTTTCGACCTTACGGATGACAGATTCGTCTTTTATGGCGCTAGCTCCGACGCGCTCGCCTAGGCTTTCGCCGCTTACCGTTAGCGCGTCTAAACCCAGTAGTCCGTTGTCGCGGCGCGAAATTTCATTTATCACGGCGCTTAAGCCGCCCGCACGGTCGATGTCTTCCATATGCACGTTTGGCAAGCTCGGGCTGATTTTGGCGATATGCGCGATCTTACGGCTGATCTCGTTGAGCCCCGCGATCTGTAAATTTACCCCCGCTTCGCGCGCGATAGCCAGGATGTGTAGCACGGTGTTGCTGCTGCCGCCCATCGCCATATCGACTACCAGGGCGTTTTGGATCGATTTTTCGTTCACGATATTTCGGATTTTGTATTTTTCATCGAGCGCTATCTCGCAGATGCGGCGTCCCGCCTCGCGGATAAGCTCCTCGCGCTCAGGCGTAAGCGCAGGCACGGTGCCGTTGCCTTTTAGCGCGATACCCATCGCTTCGCACAGCGTATTCATCGAGTTTGCCGTAAACATCCCCGAGCAGCTGCCCCCGCTCGGACAGGCGGCGCACTCGATCTCTTTTAACTCCTCGGCGCTGATCTCTTTGGTTTCAAATTTACCCACCGCCTCAAACGCAGTCGCGAGGTCGATCGGCTCGCCTTTTTTAGTGTAGCCCTTTTTCATCGGACCGCCGCTGACGAATACCGTCGGCACGTTCACGCGAAGCGCGCCCATCACCATGCCGGGCACGATTTTATCGCAGTTTGGCATGCAGATGAGAGCATCCAGGGCATGCGCGTTCATCACCGTTTCGATCGAGTTTGCGATCAGCTCGCGGCTAGGCAGGCTATAAAGCATTCCGCTGTGCCCCATCGCGATGCCGTCGTCCACGCCGATGCAGTTAAACTCAAACGGCACGCAGCCGTTTTTGCGGATCTCGTCTTTTAAAATTTCGGAGTATTTGTTGAGGAAAAAGTGCCCCGGGATAATCTCGATGAAGCTGTTTGCCACGCCGATAAAGGGCTTTTCAAAGTCCTCGTCCTTTAGCCCGGTCGCTCTTAGCAAGCTTCTGTGCGGCGCGCGCGTATAGCCTTTTTTGATGATGTCGCTTCTCATTTTATGTCCTTGGATTGAAATTTGCGCCATTTTAGCATAAAATTTTACCGCTGCGGGGCGTTTTAAATTTTAGCGCGTTAAAATTTAAAGCGGGACTATTGAGCTTAATCAAACCGAATCACTCCTGTTTTTGATATAATTGCACATCGATTATCAAAATCTTGCCGTTTGGCAGGAATGAAAAGAGGAGAATATGCAAAGAAGAAATTTCTTAAAACTAACGTCTGCGTTGGCGGCTAGCGGGCTTGCTAGCCCTCTTTTTGCGGAGGAAGCTTTTACTATCTACGGCGCGCCCGCGATGCCTAGCCTTATCATCGGCGTTGCGTGCATGCAGGGGCAGATCGGCAAAAAATACGACGCCAAACTCGAGCTTTGGCGCGATCCTGATCAGCTGCGCGCAGGCGTGGCAAACGGCGAGTACAAGGTCATGATGAGCCCTAGCAACGTGGGGGTGAACCTCGCAAATCAGGGGCGCAAGATCGGTATGGTAAATATCCTCACCGAGGGGCTAAATTTCGTGATGAGCAAGGGCGAGAAGATAACGGAATTTGCGCAGCTGAAGGGCAAAAAGATCGTAATGCCTTTTAAAAACGATATGCTAGACATCATCGTGCGAGCCATAGCGAAAAAGCAGGGCATTAGCGGGCTAAACATCGACTACACCGCCAGCCCCGCAGAGAGCGCGCAGCTGTTTTTGGCTAAGGACTACGACGTCGCGATCACGGTCGAGCCGCTAGCAAGCGCTATGATCCTGAAGGGCAAAGTATCGGGCATCGCCGTGCAGCGAGGGGCAAATTTAAGTGATATGTGGGCGCAAGCGTTTTCGGTAAAGCCCATCATCCCGCAAGCAGGCATCATCGCAGATACCGATTTTTACGTCGCGAAAAAGGCGGATTTTGAAATTTTAAATACCGATCTGGCAGACGCGCTTGCGTGGATCAAAGCAAACAAACAAAGCGCCGCGGCGATCGGGACAAATTTCTTTCCTGCGCCGCCGCCTGCGATATTTATGAGCATCGATACGTCGAATTTGTGTGTCAAAAAGCCTAGCGAGATCAAGGACGAGCTTTTGAAATTTTATGAAATTTTGATGGAATTTAACCCTAAGCTCATCGGCGGCGCGATGCCTAAGGACGAGTTTTTTCTATGCTAAAAATCGATAAAATTCGCAAAGCTCAAAACCCCGCGTTTTACGTCATAGATTATCTGTGGGGCGGCTTTGCGAGCTTGGGGGCGGTGTGCTTTTTCATAGCCGTCTGGCAGGTGGCGAGCGAGGCTTACGGGCCGCTTATTCTTCCCCAGCCTGCGGCTGTTTTTTCTAAAGCGTGCGAAATTTTAAAAAATTTCGCCGCAAACGATCTAGCCCTGTCGCTTAAGCGCGCGCTTGCAGGCACCTTCCTCGCGCTTTTTGCGGGGATTTGCAGCGGGCTTGCGGCGGGGTATTTTAAAAGCCTGCGAGCCTTTTTAAACCCGCTAATTACCGTGCTTCTCTCGATGCCGCCCATCGTTTGGATCGTGCTTGCGATATTTTGGTTTCATTTCGGCGATACAAGCGTGCTTTTTACCGTCGTTATCGTAGTCGCGCCGATGACTTTTGCGTCCGCGGCACAGGCGATGGCTAGCATGAGCGCCGAATACACCGAGCTTTTCGACAGCTACAAAAGCTCAATTTTAAAAAAACTGCGCTACCTCTACGCGCCGCACCTAATTGAGCGGCTGCTTCCCGCGATCTACGTCGCGGTCAGCAACGGCGCGAAGGTGCTTGTGATGGCGGAGCTTTTGGGCGCGAACGACGGCGTCGGCGCAAAGATCGCCGAAGCACGCGTCAATATCGATACGGTCGAGGTCATGGCGTATGTGTGCCTAGTCATAGCCTTTACGGCGCTTTTCGATTATCTCGTGACCAAGCCGCTTCAAATTTTACTGATGCCGTGGAGCAGATGATGCTAAAAATTTCAAATATGCGCTACGAAATTCTGCGCGACGTTATAATTTCAGATTTTTCGCTGCGACTCCGCTCGGGCGAAGTAAAGACGCTCTTTGGCCCCAGCGGCTGCGGCAAGACTTCGCTTTTGCGGCTGGTCTGCGGGCTAGAGGATAAAAAAAGCGGGCAGATCGAAAACGGCTTTAAAAAAATCAGCTTTTTGTTTCAAGAAAACCGCCTGCTGCCGAACCTCACGGCACTTAAAAATATCGAAATTTTTAGCCCCGCGGGCGTGAACGAAATTTACGCCCTCGCCGCAAAGATCGGGCTAAGCCCGAGCGATCTGAATAAATTCCCGCGCGAGCTAAGCGGCGGCATGCAAAAGCGCACGGCGTTTTTGCGCACGATCCTTAGCGGCTGCGATCTGGCGCTGCTTGATGAGCCGTTTGTAGGGCTCGATCGCGATCTGCGCGGCGTACTGATCGAGATTTTAGTCTCAAAGATCGAACGCGAGGGACTTGCCTGCCTTTTGGTGACCCACGACCGCTTTGAAGCCGCACGCCTAAGCCACGAGATTATCGAGCTCGAGCCCAAAGGGATGGGGCTTAGGCGCGTCGTGAGCCTAGATGAGCCGCTAAGCGCGCGCGACGAGCGGTACGAAGAGCGCGTGGTAAGCGAACAATTCGGGGGAGTGAGCTATTATGAGTAGAAATTTTATCTTTAATGCGCGCAAACATGGAGGTTCCGCACGAAATTTAAACTTACGTTGCGACCCGGGCGCAAGCAAGCGGAGCTTTGGCGCGCATCGCGATCTAGTCGCATTTGGACACGGGCATTTGCCGGGCGCTAGCTACGACGATCTCGGCGCATGCAAGCATGGGCTCTTGCGAAGTATTAGATGTCGCGATGTCGGAGCGGGCGGGCACAGGCTCTTGCGAGATGCTAAATGTTATGATTTCGTTGCTTGCATAGACAGGCTCTTTCGGGAAATCGGATGCTGCGATCTTAGCGCAAGCGGATATAGCCTTTCGCAGGACGCCTGGCGCCGTGGTTTTATCGCACCGAAATACGAACTGTGCAGCCGTGCGAACTACGATTATAGCGCGAGCGTGCTCTTGAACGGCGCAGCATACTGCGGTTTTGCTGCGCGAAATTCGGCGCTATTACGCGGCGATACATACTGCAGCTCTAGCGCGAGTACTTACTTACGGTGTAGTTCTAGCGTGGGCACTTGCTTACGGTGCCTTGACTCGAACCGATATGCCCGCTCACGCCGTGACTCCAGCGCGAGTGCTAGCTTGCGACGCAGCTCTAACGCGAGCGGCCGTTTGCAATCTAGTATGAGCGTCCGATCGCAGCGCAACTTCAATGCAGGCGTTTGTTTACGGCGCGTTGGCACGAAGCGGGGCGTCCATTTGTACTGCAAATTTGGCGCGAACCGAGACGCCTTTTCGCGTTGCGGTTTTGATGCGTGCGGATTGAGCGCGCAGTTCAGTGCCCAAAAAGCCGTTTTTGGCGCCTATCGCTCGCCGTTTTGCGATGCAAGTGGGCTAGGCGGCGAGCAAAATCCAGCTCTAGACACGTTTTGTGCGGTGCTGAATTTTTTGAATTTACACGGCGCGCGCGATTTTAAGAATTTTAGCCCCGTAAATTTGAAGAAATTTGACCTCGCCGCCTCGCAATTTGTAAATTTAAAAAAGCAAATCCGTGCCGGTGAAGGTGCCGATAAGAGCGCTAATCCGCGCAATTTGATGAGTTTTGGGCGCGAGACCCGTATACTGCGCAGGCTAGGCTTTAAAAGTAAAATTCTCGCGCCGCGTAGATTTTACTTTGAGAGCGCGGTTGGTGCGCCGTGCGGACCCGGTCTCGGATACAGAAATTGCGAATTTGCGCAAAATTCTAAAGTTTGTGCCTCGGATTTTACACAAAATTTTAAAAATTTTACATGGAGCTTGAAAGCCGAGCCCGTGCAAAATTGTAAAATCTCCGCTCTAAATTTTATACAAAATTTTTGGAATTCTGTTCGCGGCAGGGAAGCCGGGTCTATGCAAGGCTTCGGAAATTCGGGCCGAAATTTTGAGCCAAGTTTCTCGCAGAGCGTCAAAAATTACGACCGAAATCTTGAGCCGAAATTCCCGCAGAGTACTAAGAATTTCAAGCAAAATTTCGAGCTAGATCTCTTACAGAGAGTTGGGGACTCCGAGCAGAATCTTTCGCAGAGTGTCAAAAAATCCGATCGAAATTTGGAGGCGGAGCCTGCGCGAGGATTTAAAAATCAAAATTCCATTCAGCACTTCTTACAAGGCGCCCAAAAGCCAGAGCAAAATTCCTTGTCAAGTTCCCCACAAAACGGTAAAAGCTATGATCAAAATTCCGCTCAGGACTTCTCACGGGGCGGTAAAAGCATTGAGTGGAATTTCAAACTAAACTTCTCACAAAGTGCTAAAAATCCCGAGTCGAGTTTCTCGCAGAGCATTAAAAATTCCGAACGGAATTTCCTGCTAAGCTTCTTACAAAGCGCCAAGAATTCCGATCAAAGTCAAAATTTTAAATCCAGTTCCGCGCAAAGCCATGCCGAGCCAAATTCCGCTCAGAACTTCTCTCAAAGCGCTAAAAATTCCGATCAGGATTCCAAAGCTCATTCCACGCAAAATGGAACAGAGCCTGTTTCGCCGCAGGAGCTCAAACATTCCGAGCCGTGCTCGGCGCAGCGGCTGGGCTTTTACGCGCCTAAATTTAAAGACGAGCGCGCGAGAAATTTTTTCTCCCATCCGATGCGCGCTTTCGTTCTTTGCGCCTGCTTTTTTGCGGCGCTGGGCGGGCTTAGCTTTTTAGTACCCGATGCGCTGGCGATCGATTATGTCGCTGCTCATAAGTTTTACTTTCTGTTTTTGGCGCCTTCGTGCATCTACGCGGCGTTTTTGCTTACCGCGCTGCCCGATTGGACGAACTTCGAGGGCTCGCTAAAGCCCGTTTCGCTCGCCTTTGCCGCCTGCTTGATCGCGGCTTTTATCGCGAGCTTTTTAAATTTACGGCTTGCAGCGGCGATTACGGGGCTGTTTTGGGCGATATTTTTCATCTTTGCGGCATGGCTTTTGTGGCTGGATAAAAACTCGAATAATTTTAGCATCCTATCAGTCTTAGCAGCGTTTTGCGCCTGCTCGCTAGCCTACGGCGCGAGCGGGGATGAGAAGTTTTTGCTTAGCTTCGTGCATATCAACGTCGCGGCAATCGCCGTCGTAAGCTACCGCATAAGCGTCGTCATCGGCAATGAAGCGCTAAGGGATGGCGGGCTGAAGGACGCCGTTTTTATTCCAAATTTTATCTACAAAAATTTAGCCGCTTTCCTCGCCTTCGCTTTGGCGCTCGCGACGCCCTTTTTAAGCGAGTCGGCATGCGGATTTATCGCGTTTGGCATCGGGTTTTTGTTTTTGGCGAAGCTTCGCGAGCTGCACTACGCCGAAATTTTAAGCCGCCACTATATGGCGTTTTACTACGCGTTGCAGGCTGCGTGCGCGGCGGGATACCTATGGCTGGGCGCGGCGCTGATCCGCGGGCAGTACTCTGCCGCGCCGCTGCACGTCATCGCGATCTGCTATATCTACGGAGCGATACTTTTCGTAGGAATGATCGCAGGCCAGCGCCACAGTGGAATTTCGCCGTTAAACTTCCCGCGCCTAAGCCGCGCGGCGCTCGTTTTGGCTCTACTCGCGGGAGCTTTAAGAGCCGTTTTTGCGGGCGAGAGCTTTGTTTTATACGTGATGATCCCATCGGTTCTTTTCATCGTCGCGGTCGCGCTATATCTGATAAATTTCGTTCCGATCTTTCTGAAAAATCCTTTCAGCGCGGATCCGGATTGATAATCATCAAAGCGAGCTTACCAAATTTTAGCTAAAATCGATCAAATTTCATTTCAAGGAGAGCTTATGCAACATATCAAAAATATCGACGCCGCCACGGCCGTAGAGCTTGCTTCGCTAGTCGAAGTGTCCCCTCATAAGGTGATTTCGCGCACCCTCGCGCAAAATCCTGCGCTGAATATGACGCTTTTCGCCTTCGACGGCGGCGAGGAGATCAGCTCGCACAAATCCGACGGCGACGCATTCGTTTACGTGCTTGAGGGCGAGGGCGATTTCACGATCGACGGGCAGAAGCACCGCGTAAAAGCGGGGCAAAGTATCGTCATGCCTGCGGGCTTGCCGCACGCGATCTTCGCTCCGGTGCCGTTTAAGTGGTTTTTAGTGGTGGTTTTTTAGTCTCTAAGCTTAAGGGCGGGCTAAATTTTAAAATTTAAGCCCGCCCGCCGCTTCATAAAATTTTTATCCGAAATTCTATTCGCAGGGTCCTTCTGTCTGTTTCAGACCGCTCCCGCTCGTCCTTGCAAAATTTTAAAATTTAGAAACGTTTAAATTTTACTTTTACCGCGCCCAAAAATTTCGTCTGTTTTGCAAACCGTGCGGGAGCTGAAAATAAAGCATCGCGTTTGCGCGCCGTACCGAGCCCCGAAATCGCACGCTTGAGCTCGCATCGCAAGTCAAATCCATGCTCGCTTAAATTTCAAAGTCGCGTCGAGCATGCAAATGCGCGCCAAGCTAGTCGAGCAGATAGGCGCTGTAATAGGGCAATGCGCCAGGCGTGCAATACATATCGGGCAAGTAGAGCAGACGGGCGCTGTAGTAGGGTAACCCGCTGAGTGCGCAATGTGCGCCTAGCTCATAGATCGAGAGTTAAATTTAAAGGCCGTGTCCGGTGCGAAATGTACGCCAAGCCGGCCTAAATTTTAAAATTTAGCTTTCGCTCGGGGTTAGCTCCTTGATGATGAGCTCTGGCGTGATCGTGCCGCGGAAGTTGTTTTTGCTAATCGTAAAGATCACGTCCACCCGCTCGCCTGCGCGCGGCAAAAAGTCGTAGTTGAAAAACAGCGCCTCGACGCTGCCGCCGTTTTTATCAAGCGCCATTTTGATATGCTTGCCCTCCTTGCCGATCTCCCTGATATTGCGGGCGCGGGCGCCTTTGATGCAAAAGAGCGGGCGCGGATTTTTCTGCCCGTACGGCTCGTAAAATTCTAAAATTTCAAGCAGCTCGAAATCTATCTGCGACGCGTCCAGCTCGCCCAGCAGATCGTCTTGCGCGCTAAAATCGCTCAGATCCTTAGGCGTTATGCGCTCATTTACGCGCCGCTTAAACTCCTGAAGCAGCGCAGGATCGATCCCCACGCCCGCAGCGCCCTTGTGTCCGCCGAAGGTCGTTAAAATTTCGCTTTGCGAGGAGATCAGTTCTAAAATATCGAATTTACCGATGCTGCGCGCGCTTCCTTTGGCGCGCGAGTCGCTTACGCTAAAGACGATAGCGGGCTTTTTGTAGGTCTTGCTTAGGCGGCTTGCGACGATACCGATGATGCCTTCGTGCCACTGCGGGCCCCACACGACGATAACGTTGTCGCTTGGATCGACGCTTTTTACGATCTCGTCGTAGAGGCTTTTCTCCTCCTCTTTGCGCGAGTTGTTGATGGAATTTATCGTCTCTAGGTAGTGGTTTGCCTCTCTGATATTTTTGGCGCATAAGAAGTTATACGACATCGTCGCATCGTCCATTCGCCCCGTGCAGTTGATAAGCGGCGCGATCGTATAGCTGATATCGTCGAATTCGAAGTGCTTTTTAAAATAGTGCTCCTTAATCGCCTTGAAGCAAGCGCGGTTCGAGCTATTTAGCCGCTTGATGCCGAAGCGCAAAAGCGCGCGGTTCATATCGCGCAGCTCCATCATATCGGCGATTATGGCGATGATGAGGATATCCATCGAGCTTGCCATATCGTAGTTCACGCCGAGGGTTTCTTTTAGCGCGCCCACGAGATACCACGCTACCTGTGCGCCGCAAATTTCGATATTTGGGAAGGTGCAATCAGGCTGCTTCGGATTGATTATCGCGTAAGCTCTCGGCAGCACGGGCGGGGGCATGTGATGATCGGTGATGATGAGATCGATCCCCTTTTGGGCGCAAATTTCGGCGGCTTCCGTCGCGGAGGTGCCGTTATCTACGGTGATGATGAGATCCACATCCTCCAGCTCTTCTATAATCTCGCTGTTTAGCCCGTATCCGTCGGTGAAGCGGTTCGGGATCTTAATGACGTACTCCGCGCCTATTTGATTGAAAAAATCGCTCATTATGACGGTGCTTACGATACCGTCGACGTCGTAATCGCCGACTACGGCTATGCGCTGGTTTTCTTCGATGGCAGTTTTTATGCGCAAAGCCGCCTTATAGGTATCCTTCAGCTCGCAAGGTAAGGGAATTTCAGAAATTTTAGTATGCCGATCGTTCGCAAATCTCGATTTTAGAATTTCCCTTATCTCATTTTTACCTAGCATTTTTTATAGATGCTTCGATAAAGCCCAAAATAGCAGGATTTGGGCGCACTAGACGACTGGTAAATTCCGGGTGAAACTGCACGCCCAGAAAAAACGGATGGTTTTTTAGCTCGACCGCTTCGATAAGCCCGTCGCTCTCGCCGCAGACGATAAGCCCGTGCTTTTCAAAATCGGCGCGGTACTTCGGATTGGCTTCGTATCGGTGGCGGTGGCGCTCGCGAATGGTTTTTTGCTCGCCGTAAATTTTACCCAAAAGCGAGCCTTTTTTGACGTCGCAGTCATAGCCGCCCAGCCGCATAGTGCCGCCCATAGGGGATTTGTGCGTGCGGATCTGTTTTTTGCCGCTCGCGTCGATGAAGCTGTCGATGAGGTAGATCACCGGATCTTCGGTCTGCGGGTCAAATTCCGAGGAGTTAGCGCTTTTCAGCTTTAAGACATTGCGCGCAAACTCCACCATCGCAAGCTGCATCCCGAGGCAGATGCCCAAAAACGGCACCTTATGCACCCGCGCGTAGTTTATGGCTAAAATTTTACCCTCTATCCCGCGCGAGCCGAAGCCGCCCGCGACTAAAATTCCGTTTACGTCTCGGAAAATTTCATCTACATTTGCAGCTTCAATTTTTTCGCTATCTACCCACTTTAAGCTTATCCGCGTATCAAGCGTCGCGCCCGCGTGGATGATCCCCTCGGTGAGGGATTTGTAGCTTTCTTTCAGATCGATATATTTGCCGACGAAGGCGATCGTGGTTTCGTTCGTAGGCACGATGACGCGCTTAACTAGGCTGTCCCAGTTGCTCATATCGACTTCGAGCTTGTTTAGGCTTAGGGTCTCTGCGATCGGCGTTAAAATATCCTGTTTCAAAAATGCAAGCGGGATCTGATAGATGCTCGCGCTATCCGGGCTTTCGATGACGCAGTTTTTATCCACGCCGCAGCTTAGCGCGATCTTATCTTTTAGCGCGCGATTTAGCGGCATTTCGGAGCGGCAGATTATCATATCGGGGCTGATACCGATGCGGCGCAGCTCGCCTACGCTATGCTGCGTGGGCTTGGTTTTGAGCTCGCCCGCGACTTTTATAAAAGGCACGAGCGTTAGGTGGATATTCATCGTATTTACCCTACCAAGCTCCACTCTCATCGCGCGGATCGCCTCTAAAAAGGGCAGTCCCTCAATGTCGCCCACGGTGCCTCCGATCTCGACGATCAGCACGTCGTTGCCCTCGCCTGCCTTTTTTATGCGGCGTACGATCTCGCCTACGATGTGAGGGATCACCTGGATCGTCTTACCTAGATAATCGCCCCTGCGCTCCTTTTCGATGACGGAGCTGTAAACTTTGCCCGTGGTGAAGTTGTTATCTTGGCTTAAATTTTCATCCAAGAACCGCTCATAATGTCCCAAATCCAGATCGGTCTCCGCGCCGTCGTCGGTGACGAAAACCTCTCCGTGCTCCAGCGGGCTCATGGTGCCGGGATCGACGTTGATATAGGGATCCGCCTTTAATATGCGCACTTTAAGCCCCGCGTGCTTTAAAAGCGTCGCGATCGACGCCGCCGCAATGCCCTTACCCAGCGAGCTCAGCACTCCGCCGGTGACGAAAATATATTTCGTTTGTTTTGCCATAAGTTTTCCTAAATTTTGATATTAATGTCGCGATTATAACTTCTTTTAGGTTAAAGCACACTAAGCTAGAATTTGAAAATTTTAGAAATTTACGGCAAAATACGACCCAAATAAATTTTAAATTTAAAGGAGAGATGATGAAAAAGATCATCGCGGCTTTAGTGCTCATCGTAGCGCTTATAGTGGGCGTTTTTGTGGCGACGAAGGACGCTAAAACGGGAGTAGCTAAAAGTGTAAACGATAGCATAACCAAAACGGTTGACGGTGCGGTCGGCAAGAGTGCCAGCGCCGCGATTGAGCAGCAGATTGCGGAATTTATCGCTAGAAACGAAATTTTCGAGACTAAGAGCGCTAAATTTTATCCGGGAGATAGCAACTCAAGCGGCTTTATCGAAGGCGTAGTAAAAAAAGAGAAACTACAAAAAAGCCTTGCTGAAGGCTTTAGCAAGCTAAAGGAAAAAGCAGGCGCGCAAGATAGCAACGATACGGACGAGCCAGATCCTGCTAAAATTTTCCCGGAGGATTTTGCTTTTCGCTACGACTACACTATCAAGCATAGCGTAAAAAACGCTGCGGATGGATTTGAGAGCGACGGAATTTTAACGATTAAGACTCCATATTACGCGGAGCCTTGCAAGAAGCTGTTTAAGACTGACGCGCCGCTTAGCACGCATCTAAACTACGGACCTACAGAGGTTAAATTTAGCGCAAAGCTAGCCGATATAAATGTGCTCGAAGATGGCGGAATAGGACGTCTTGCAGGCCTTAGCCTAAACGGCACGAGCGATATGAGCGGAAAAACGATAAAAGCCTTGGGCTTTAAAATCGGTGAAATTTTTATAGACGACGGCAAGGATTCGGGTCTTGATATAAAGGATCTTATCTATGAGGCAAACTTTAAAAATGGTATCCAAGATCTAGACGATAATATAACCAAGCTCTTTTTGAATGACATAGATTTTGCAGGCAGCACAAAAGAGCTCGTCGTAACTGTAGATAAACAGCGCTTCGTCGTAGTTGCGGATATGAGCACGGAAGGTAGCTACCGCGTAAAAGATGGAATTTTAAATTTCAACGAAAGTGATAAAGCCCAAAGCCTAAAAATCGCCGATGTGCTAGTGCGAAACATCCATTTAGGCGTCGATACCAGCTTTAGCGCCGCACTTTTCGAAAAATATCTGTCTATTATCTCAAATCCGCAAGAAGGCGAAAAATTAGCGGAAAATAAAGAGCTTTTTATGAAGCTGCTAAAAGATGATATGAAAATCAACGTGAATGATTTTTCGTTTGAAAATAGCCTCGGTAAGAAATTTGCTTTTAACGCAAGCGCGCTAGTAGGCGGCTACATCGACGAGACGCAGCTTTTTAAGCGCATGAGCTTGGACGGCAAAGCTACGATAAATACGACCATCACGGACTTCCTATCGCCTTATGACAGCCTGCGCGATTTTGCGCCGATGGCGGAAGTTTACGGCTCGCAGTTTCTTAAGCCTGATGGAGATGGAGTTAAGATGGAGTTTAGCTTCGATAAGGCAAGCAACTCTATGATCTTAAACGGAAAGCCTATCCCGCTACCGCACAATTAAATTTTTAAGCTTTGCGGGCAAGCTCAAAACCTGCTCGCAAAGCCCTTTTTATTTCTTGCTTTTTCGGCGCAGAATTTCGCAAAGCTCCGCTCAAATTTTTCCCTGTAAAATTCCGCGGCGCCACCATAAAATTCCGCTCGAATTTTACCGCACCGTTTCCGCCCGCTTCGTTAAATTTTAAAATCTATAAGCCAAAATAATGACAGATAGGCTTAAGCAATTTTGGCTATAATGCGCGCTTTTGCAGCGCAGCTAGCGTAAATTTAAAAGACGGCGGATTATGAGCGGCATTTATTACGCCGCCTCTTTTGACGACGTATTTTATATTGGGAAACTAACGCTAAATTTGCATTTTTAAATTTCAAGGAACGATATGAAAGTAATCAAACGCAACGGCAGAACCGAGGAACTTGACGTAAGCAAGATCAAAAAATACACGAGCGAGGCAGTGGAGGGGCTGGAAAACGTAAGCCTTAGCGAGCTTGAGGTGGACGCAAAGATCCAGTTTCGCGATATGATCACCACCGAAGAGATTCAACAAACCCTCATCAAAACCGCAGTCGAGAAGATCGACGTGGACCGCCCGAACTGGACCTTCGTCGCCGCGCGGTTATTTTTATACGATCTGTATCACAAAGTAACGGGCTTTAGCGGTTACAACAGCCTAAAAGATTACTTCGCTCGCGGCGAGGCGGCGGGCCGCATAATGCTCGGCTTAAAGGAAAAATACGATCTAGAGGATCTAAATTCTTATCTGCAGCCGCAGCGCGATTTGCAGTTTAATTATCTAGGCATCAAGACGCTTTACGATCGCTACCTCATCAAGGATAAAAGCGGCGCGCCGATCGAGCTTCCGCAGCAGATGTTTATGGCGATCGCGATGTTCCTCGCGCAAAACGAGCTTGACTGCCAGAGCTGGGCGAAAAAATTTTACGATCTCATATCTAAATTTGAAGTCATGCTCGCTACTCCGACGCTCTCAAACGCCCGCACGACGCGACATCAACTAAGCAGCTGCTACGTGGGCTCCACTCCCGATAATATCGAAGGAATTTTCGATAGCTACAAGGAGATGGCGCTACTGAGCAAATTCGGCGGCGGTATCGGCTGGGACTGGTGCAAGGTGCGCGCGATGGGCGGCAGCATCGACGGGCATAAAAACGCCGCGGGCGGTATCATCCCGTTTTTAAAGATCACCAACGACATCGCAGTCGCCGTCGATCAGCTGGGCACGCGCAAGGGTGCTATCGCCGTGTATATCGAGCCGTGGCATATGGACGTGAGCGACTTTTTAGATCTGCGCAAAAACTCGGGCGAGGAGAGGCGCCGCGCGCATGAAATTTTCCCCGCGCTGTGGATAAACGATCTGTTTATGAAAAGGCTTCAAAGCGGCGGCAAATGGACGCTCTTCGATCCTGCAGAGGTAAGCGATCTGAGTGATCTATACGGCGCGGAATTTGAGGCGCGCTACGAGCAGTACGAGGCCGACGATAAAATTTCAAAATCCACCATCCTGGCAAAGGAGCTTTGGAAGAAAATTTTAACGAGTTATTTTGAGACGGGCATGCCCTTTTTGTGCTTCAAAGATAATGCCAACCGCATCAATCCAAACGCGCATCAAGGCTTAATCAGGAGCTCAAATTTATGCACGGAGATCTTTCAAAACACGGCGCCGAACCACTATAAAATCAAAGTCGTATTTGCCGACGGCAGCGAGAGGCTGTTTGAGGAAAACGAAGATGTGGCGACCGATGCGGGCATTGTAAAAAAGGCGAAAAAGATCACCGCGCTAGACACGCTGGGCGGCAAAGAAATTTTTATCGTAGAAAAGGGCTGCAGCGAGGGCGCGACGGCGGTTTGCAACCTTGCAAGCGTAAATTTAAGCAAAATCAACAGCCGCGAGGAGATAACTCGCGTGATGCCGATCGCCGTGAGGATGCTCGATAACGTCATTGATCTAAATTTTTACCCGCACGCCAAGGTCAAACATACCAATCTAAAAACCCGCGCGATAGGGCTCGGCGTAATGGGCGAAGCGCAGATGCTTGCCGAGCGCGGCGTGAAGTGGGGCAGCTACGAGCACTTCGAGCTGATCGATAGGATAATGGAAAACGTGAGCTTTAACGCGATCAAAGCAAGCTCAAATTTAGCCGTAGAAAAGGGTAGGTACCCTGATTTTGCGGGCTCGAAGTGGAGCGAAGGAATTTTCCCGATCGATTTAGCTAACGAAAACGCCAAAGCGCTTGTTAAGCGCGGCGGGCTTTTTGAGCAGAGCAGCTGCGACTGGGACGGACTGCGCGAGAAAGTAAAGCGCGACGGCATGCGAAACGGCTACCTGATGGCGATCGCACCGACATCGAGCATCAGCATACTCGTAGGCACCACGCAGACGATAGAGCCGGTGTATAAGCGCAAGTGGTTTGAGCACAACCTAAGCGGCATGATCCCGGTCGTCGTGCCGAATTTAAGCCCGAAAACGTGGCAGGCGTACGTACCTGCATACGAGCTCGATCAGCGCCTACTCGTAAAAGCAGGCGCTATCCGCCAAAAATGGATCGATCAAGGTCAGAGCCTAAATATTTTTATGAGCCTGGATAAGGCAAGCGGCGGCTATCTGAGCGAAATTTACACGCTTGCGTGGCAGCTGGGGCTAAAATCGACCTACTACCTGCGCTCCGAAAGCCCAGATAGCGAGAAGCTAAACAACGTCGCAGACCGCTCTATCGAGTGCGAAGGGTGTCAGTGAAATTTTAAGAGATTTTGGAATTTTTTAAGCGCCGCTATAGAATTTTGTAAAAATTTAAGCGTTTAAGGTCGATAGCAAAGTGAAATTGCTTATTAAAGAATTCCTTGCCTTTCGAAGTAGTTTGATTTAATAACGGACGAGCAAAAAAGCGCAGCCTTCGCAAGAACCAAATTGTTTCAACGGCGCTCGCTCAAATTTAAAGCGTAGATTATTCCACCTGCCCGAGCTTTTTGAGATATGCAAAAATTTTAGCGATCTCAATCATTTTGTTTAGGCTTTCGAGCAACTTCGCGCTTTGCGAGCTCGGCGCAGATTTGAAAATTTCGCTATTTTCAACGCCGATTACGAGGCTGTTTTCGCCCAGATAAAGCTCGGTTTTACCGAACAAATTGACGGTGATCGTCTGCATATTTTCTAAAATTTTTTTGTTTTGCAAAAATGCGGCGGCGGCGGGGTTGTTGAGATAAACATCAAACGATGCGCTTAAAAGGGGGCTATCTTTTAGCAGTTTAAGATCCGATGCGCCGAAGATGAACTCTCCGCGCGGCACGACTAAAATTTTGCTATCGAAAGTCTCGCTAAAATCAAATTTTGCAAAAAGCCCGTCGAATATCGCAGTATCGTCCTTCTT
Source organism: uncultured Campylobacter sp. (assembly GCF_963518785.1). Lineage (NCBI taxonomy): Bacteria > Pseudomonadati > Campylobacterota > Epsilonproteobacteria > Campylobacterales > Campylobacteraceae > Campylobacter > uncultured Campylobacter sp. The sequence goes on along the minus strand of NZ_CAUQKJ010000003.1, from coordinate 18,384 downwards.
TTTAAGATGTAAAATTTTATCCAGCTCAAAGACCCGATCCTCTCTATTTTTATCGAAGTCGCGACTTAGGCAGATGTCGCCGATTTTTATGCCAAATTCGGGCGTCTTGCCCACTATCGCGTGCTTGCAAGTACATAGATTTGCCTCTTTACGGAGCGGATTTTTGTAAATTTCATCGAGTAAAAACGCGCCGAAAGGCTGAAAGGTAAGACGCAGCTCCTTTGCGATCCAAAGCAAAAATTCGTTTTTAAAAGCCTCTTCGCTGAGCGCTTCAAATTTACGCGAAATGCGCACGGCTAGGTATTTGTAAGCAGGATAAGCAAGAGCTAGCAGCACTAATAAAAACAGGAATGAGAAATCTCCGAAATCCTTGCGCATAGCGATAAACAGCGCCAGTACTACCACTGCTACACCGCCACGCACCTTCCAAAGCGCCACATTGCGCGCTTCATCTAGTTTTTGCTTTTTTAATTCGTAAGAAACAAGGCTCATCGCTATCCCCGTGAGTGAAATTTGACGCTCATTATAGCGAAAAATGGGATTAAATCAAGCTATATGATAAGCGCGTTGCTATTTATAAGGCGGCTTTTTTTATAATAGCTCAAAAGCATAGAAATCGCCGTTTTTTTCTCTGCATTTTACAATATCGCCCTGTTTGAATTCTAAAATTTCATCCAGTTCGGATTCAAATTTCGTCGTATCGGTAATTTTAAAAATATATTGCGCGATTTGAACAGCCTTTACCGGGCGCTATACATCGATATCTTCGTTTAAAATTTTTATAAAAATTTCTTTATCGGACGCGCTTACCATATTAAACCTTTCCGCCCGGTTATCTAAAATTCTTTCTGCCTAGCCACAATTTAAGATATTTTAATATGGGTCTTAAATAATCATTAGTAGCGTTGGCTTTAAAGGTGCTTACGTCCGATTCTATCAAATACCAGCTATATCCGTCATCCTTTAAAATATTCATTTTGCGATGTTTGGCCCCAGCGTTTGCATCTGATATCTCTATATCCAATACTTTATTTGCAATATTCATTTGCACCGATAGATTGGAGCTTAGATCATATATGAAACGGTTAAAATCTTTGATGATATGGGTATTGTATACGTCATCGATCATCTCGGCTCTTCTCTTCCTAAAAATTTCCTCTTCTATTGGGTCTCTGTCGATAAGCTTTCCATAATGATCCGCGTCTGCTATGAGCTCTTCGTAAGATGCGGTAAAACATCCAAAAAATCCCCTATGCATCCCAAATTTCCAATTCGTAGGCACCGTTTCATCAATTACTTGAAAATATTCGCTATTAAATCGATTGTAATCTATATCATCTGCAAACGGTAATATGCAATAATAAACCTCTCCCTATTCATATTGGATACCATGAACAAAATAGGTTCTGTTTAATCCCAGATACTCATGCCTATCTTCTTTTATACATTTTACAATCATTTTTAATCATCCTTAAATTTGAAATCGTCTACGGCCCCTATGATGGGCTACCCGTCTTTATCGCTTATTATACTATTTCTAACAAGTTCTGTAAAAAATTCTTTGTTTTTGGATTTGTTGATTGCCTCTTTTATAGCATTAAAGGATAATTTTAAATTCTTTAAATTGCCGTCTATAATGTAAAAACCGTTTTTCTCACACAATGATATTATGCCCCTTAATACGGCTTCATACTCGGATCTAAAATCGATACGAAACGTAACGGACTCTATTATATTATTAGCATCAAAAAATACCTCTAGGCGGTTGCCGTTTTCGCTTCCATATAGATCTATTTCGTTAGACCAAGATTTTTCGGGCTTTAATAGGCGCGAAATTTCAGAAAATATCTCTTTTTTGATCTTTGCTTTTTTCCAATACTTATCGTCTTCAAAGAGCTTTATATCGCTATATTGCGGATCGTATTGTAGATCGTAGGTATCGCTTTTGGGCAGAATAAAAAACTTACATTGCCAAATTGCCATATCTTCCTTCCTTAAATATTTTCATTATAAAATTTTAAAAGTAATACACATAGCAGCCTCGGTCATCGTATATATCAAATAAAATCGAAAATTTCTCTTTATTGTTTACGGCTAACTGAACTCTAATGTTCAAAGAGGGCTCTTTTGCCAGCTCAAAATTAAAATGGCGCAGCAGTATGGACCTCAAAAAATTTGGCTCAAGCGCTTTTTCTTTTATAAAGATAACGCCCGCTCTGGCGCCGTTTTTATAAGGCTTAGCTTTTGTGTATCGCCCCTTCATATTTTTAAGAAGATACTCCTCTATTTTCTCATCTCTTTCCCAAAAAAGAATTTTATAAACTACGCTATCTAAGTGGCTTGCTTTTGAAATTAAAAACATAACTAGCCTTATTTTAGCCTCTACATCGATATTTTCAAAATCTATTCTTGATCTGGCTACGCCTCTTTTATTTCTACTTATTTTTCTAAATTCTATATCGAAATTAGTTGGGTTTATAATACTTTTTATCATTGCTGCCACCCTTCAAAGCCCTTTTGCTGCGTGATACTATACAAGCTCGCTTTAAAATCCTTATCTACTTTTTCCATTTAAATTTAAATCTCTTTCGCTTTATTTTTATAAAATTTTCCAACTGCTTATCGGTAAAATTTAAAATCTCTTTTCGATTTTGTAAATTTACATAAGTGTGCCTTATATCGCAATTACCGACAAAGGCGGCTTCCCAGTTCTTAATTAGCCAACTCGAGCTTATCGCATATTCCCGTCCTTGATCCGAGCGCATTTTATCGCTATAGCCAATAGGCGCAAATAGACCTGAATAAAACCCCTCCAGATAAGGCAATCTCGGGCATCCTTCCGTATCGGTTGCGACTATAAATTTTATCTTTCGATCATATGGACGAAAAGCCTTATGACACTCTATAATATCTCCATTTTTTAGATCGTCTTTGAATTCTAAAAATTTATAAGTAAATTTTGCAGGAATTTTATCATTTATCCTTTTGTATTCGGTTAAAAAACTATCGTAATAAGAAAATATGCTTATATTTCCAGACGGCTCGGTATCACATACAAAATCTAAATTCTCCAATACCCACTTTTTAGAAATCAGACCATTATTATTTCTCACATTCGCTTCGGGCGGCAATACTATAAACTCCCCCGAATTATCGCCGTTTATACGCAGCAGGTTATTCCAGTTACAAAATAAAAACTGCCTTTGATCGATCTGCAATATATCGCCCTCCGAGAAATTTTCTCTAAAATTGTTAATCGAAAATTTCCTTCTACCTCTTACCGGTATTATCTTTTTATAATTTCTTTTCATGGTCTTTCTTCTGTTTTATTATTAAATCGCGGCATACTCGCTAAATTCCTAAATGCAAAATATATAAATCGTTTTTAATTGCCGAATCGATTAGTTCCAATAGGCCGTCTAATTGCTCGATAACCGAGGATTTATTTAGCGCACAATTTTTATCAAAAACAATTTGCTCATCCACGCTCAAGAAAAGCGATCTCCAAGAGCATATTATATCTCTAAATTTAGCTTTATCTTCTATCCAGCTATAGCCATAGTAATTTAGCCCTTTTTTCAAATTTATCTCATCGTTCCATGTGGTTTGCACCCACTCAAGAGAGTACGAAATGCGAAGTATCAGATCATCGCTAATTACTACGCAATGCTCTTTAGAGAAGATATTTTCTTTTGTCTTTTTGAGTAAAAATTCATGTTTAGGCATATGGCTCCTTATTGTTTTAAAATATGACTTTAATAAAGCTCGATCTAGCTATTCGCCAAATTTCATCCAAGCGGCGGCGTATTCTAGCGTTTCATCCCTAAAATATTTGCTAATTATCTTATATTCGTCTTCTTTCGCAATATTTACAATTGTTTCAACAAAGCCGGCGCAAAACGCCGTGCCGATGTATTCATCTTAGCTTACCGCCCCTTTTTCTACAAAATCAAAAATTTCATTTCTTGTCTTTTCGTCCAAATCATCAAAAATTTTAATTGTAGTTTCTGCAAAAGATGCAAGCAACCACAATAAGCTAGGTATGTACTCCATATCGAAAGGAAATATCTGCTCTTGATAGGCGTTAAAATACGCCCTATTTTTCTCTATAAAGAAATAGATATATTCCTCATATTTGCCCAAATCGGTCTCTATTAAGCGCATTTGCCAATCCTTATAAAATTCCATCATAATACTTTTCTCCAAAATTTTATCGCATTTTTTATCTCTTTTTCAAAATGTTTGAATGGTATATAAATTTCTTCTTGTTCGTAGGGCTTTAACTTTTTATATTTCTTGGAATGCGTAATTCTCGCAATATCTTCATAATTTTTTTGTAAAAAATCTATGATTATTCTTACCTCATCCCTGCTAAATTGTTTCGCTCGCGCCCGCCATATAGGCGGCATAAGCGCTTGAATGAACATATCCTCTATAACCTCCTCATCGCCGAAGCGCTCGTAAAAATCAATAAAATCCAGGATATAATACCTAAAAGCATAGTCATTAAAGACACTCAAATCTCCCGATAAAAGTTTGATTGTGCTATGGTCTAAATCACATAGATCTTTACCACACAGATCTTGTTCGACAAGCTCATCCTTCTGTATAGGATCTGTTATAATTTCCGGCTTTTGCAGTTTAAGTCGCACCTTTAGCGCCTTTATTCTATTCGATAAGTTCATTTTGTCCTCCTTTTTAGAAAGCATAAAATTTGAGCTCGGCTTATAATACTCTTTTACTCTTATCAGATATATCAAATACAAGATCAATCCTATGATAAGTAGTAATTGCATAATGACGGATTGGGTTGTGGCTACGACATAGACTTTCCCTCCGCGATAACCGCCCTCCGTTAATAGTTTATGAAAATTTAAAGACGATAGGATAATAAAAAATATCGTCATTACAATTCTTACCGGTTTCATGGTTTTAAATTATCTTTATATGAAATTCCAAGGGTAGTTGTCGCCTTTTTATCCAATCAAAACCCAAGAATTTCATCGATAAATATACCTCACTAACGATTCAAGCTCATTCATCTAAAAAATACACGTCATTATCTAAATTTATATCGTTACCCGCTAATAGCCTTAGCAAGTCCGTATCGTAGTATAGACCCGGCAAGCTGCTGTGGCTGTAAATCACGACTCTTAGCAGCTTTTTCATGCTTTGTAATTTTATACTCCTCGCGACATTTATATCTGCTAAAAATTTTTTAATTAGATCTCCCGCAAAAGGTATATCATAAAATTTTTCCTCTATGCTAAAGCCAAAATTTCTGTATTTTAAAATAGAACCTTTTAGTTTCAAATCTCCTTTTTGCCAGACTTTTGTTGCAGATATGCCGTTGCTGCTTATTGTTTCGGATAGATCCCTATCGCTTTCGATCGATAGGATTAGGATTACTTTGTTGCTTTTCAAGATCGCTCCTAAAAATCTTTTATATCCCATATACGCATACATTAGCATTCAGTTCGGCGCACATTTTTATATTCATCCGAATATGAGCAAAAACCAACATATTCTGTATTGTAAGCTAAAATTTTCATTTGGACACCCGCCCGGGGCTAATGACCGGGCAGTATGCAAAGTCATCTCCGTTTCTGGCGCGATAATTAGTGATATATTCGATCGCCAATTCGAATGCATCGTCATCTTCCGCTTTAATGCTCCAGCCGTCGTATGTGATTATGGGCTTATTGTCGCTTAGGTGATATACATCCCCTCCGACGATAAGAATATCTCTATCTCTTGCGATTTTTAGCACCTCCATTACATCGTCGAATCTCCAAGCGATTCCATAAATTCCGTACTCCTCCCTTAAGCGTATACCGCGCTCCAGCAGATCCTGCGGCACGATATTTACGTAATCTTCATCTATAAATGACATAATCTCTCCTTTATTTCAAATTTCATTTATCGCAAAGACTTTTCTATATCGTTTATTAGGTGATGAAGCGCTTCGAGACGACTAGAACTCGGATTATTTTGTTTTAAAATTCTAAAATATCACTATATTTCATCGTCTTTATATCGCGCTCGTCAAAAGATGGAAGTATATATTTTTCGTTCATCTTAATGATTTTTGCGATATAGCTCTCGTTTATGCTGTTTTTTTGGTTTTTTTGCGATATATGCGCCAAAGGGCTTTTGGACGATATTTATCGCTCTTTCTGTAAAACTGACATAATAGGTTTTAACCAATCTAATAACTAACTGAATTATTCTAAAATAATTATAACATAAAAAGAAACAAAAATAATCAAAATTACTAAAAGCCATAGATATCGGTATTTAAAGGAAGTAAAGGAGATTTAAAAGAAGTGACTAAAACTTAAAAATAGCTTAAATGGTGGAGTTAAGCGGGATCGAACCGCCGACCTCTTGAATGCCATTCAAGCGCTCTCCCAGCTGAGCTATAACCCCAATAAAGATTTTGTAATTTTACATTATTTTACTTACAAAATTTTTAAATTCCGGCGCTACGCCAAAATTTTCTCTGCAAGGGCCGCTATAAAATGAAATTTTAAGCTTGCATTGGGTAATATTTCATTTCTTTGCGCGGGAATAGCTCAGTGGTAGAGCGCAACCTTGCCATGGTTGATGTCGCGAGTTCGACTCTCGTTTCCCGCTCCATTTTACATTCTGTTTTTGTATTAAACGTGCCCGGATGGCGGAATCGGTAGACGCAAGGGACTTAAAATCCCTCGGAATTTTTTCCGTGCCGGTTCAAGTCCGGCTCCGGGCACCACCTAATAAGCCGGCGTGGCGACATAGCCAAGTGGTAAGGCATGAGCCTGCAAAGCTTTGATCCCCGGTTCGAATCCGGGTGTCGCCTCCAAATCTTAAAAAGGAGTTATTATGAGATACATACTAGCGTCTCTTTTGGCATTGATGGTTTTTAGCGGGTGCTCTAATACTTGGCACGGCGCAAAAGAGGATTCGCACAACGCGGCTCAATGGACCAAAGAAAAGGTTCACAACGGCGCCGAGTGGGTCGGAGAAAAAACCGAATAAATTGCGCGCGCAGGTCTTGATCTGCGCGAACTTTCGGCGGGGTTTACCCGCCCTTAATCGGGAGATGGCTGAGCGGTCGAAAGCGGCGGTCTTGAAAACCGTTGAGGTGAAAGCCTCCTGGGGTTCGAATCCCTATCTCCCGGCCATTTTATCTAACTCGAAATTCCCTTTTAACTTCAAAAAATTCACATTTTATTTATACTAATTTTCATTTAATACTCTTTAGGCTAAAATTTTATCTCGCAGCAAACGGCAGTTTAGGGCGGCGCGTTTATAGGCGGAGCATCAAAACGTCATACGGCAAAGAAGCCAAGATTGCGCGTCAGTGGCTTGTTTGATCGATCCGTGTTAAAACAGCGCGTAGCGAGAGTAGGGCGATGTAAAATTAAATGTTCGTCCGTCTCGCTATGAAAGCGTGTGGGCTCTGTTGCGGAATTTAGCCATGAAATTTCAAAGCTTAGCAGCCCGCCGCGCTTGGCGTAAAATTTTAAAATTTACTGATTCGCGCTTTTTAAATTTAGCTCGGGTGCAAGTAAATTTTAAAATTTGTGCCCGCGCCGCTGCGCCGCCATGCCGCCGCCTCGGCGCGCAGATCAAGATCGATGCATTTGCCGATTCGGGCGATGCACCAAACGAGAGAAGCTGCTCGGTATGGAGCTAGAGTCGGTAAACTAGCGAAGTATACCGAAATCGGCGTGCGAACAGGCGGCTTAAAAGTTGGCAAATTTAAGAAATATCGCAGGCTAGCAATCGGGGCGAGCAAATCTAAACAATAGCGCAGAATGGCGCAGGCGAGTAGATTGATAAGCCGAAAGAGAAGAGTCTGCAAAAATATCTGCGAGCGAATTTTACTAGAAAATTGAAAGGCTTAAATGCGAAAAATTTTACTATTTTTACTGCTTTGTGCGGGGGCTTTTGCGCTTGAGTGGGGCGAAGCCGTCCTGCGAGGATCGCTGCCAAACGGCCTTAAATACTATATTTTAGAAAATTCCGTGCCTAAAAATTCCGCCGTTTTTTATCTGATCGTGGATGCGGGCTCGATCGATGAGAGCCCTAATGAGCGCGGGCTTGCGCATTTCATAGAGCATATGTCCTTTAACGGAAGTCGCGATTTTAGCAAAAATGAGCTCATCAAAAAATTGCAGAGCCTGGGCGTGAAATTCGGCGCCGATGTAAATGCGCAGACGGGCTATGACAGCACGATTTACACGCTTAACATCGCGGTTAGCGAAGAAAATTTAAAGGACGTTTTTAAAATTTTTGCTTCAATTGCGGACGGAGTGGAGTTTAATCCGCTCGAACTCGTAAAAGAAAGAGGCGTCATAATCGAGGAGGCGCGCAGCCGTGATACGCCGATCGCAAGGCTTTACGAGCGGATGGATGAGGAGCTTTACGGCGGCAGCGCGTATTTTAATCGTGCGCCGATCGGCGATATGGCGGTCGTAAAATCCGTAAGCACGCAGCGAATCAAGGAGCTTTATCAAAAAATTTATCAGCCCAGGTCTATGAAATTTATAGCCGTGGGTGATTTCAAAAGGGATAAAATTTTAAAATTGCTAAAGCAAAATTTTTCGCCTCTTAAAAATACAAACTCCTACACCCGCCCGGATATGGGTATTCCGTCTAGGCAGGGTTTGAAAATTTACAATTACGACACGAATGAAACATCGCTAAATTCCGTCAAAATTTCGTTTTGGGAGGAATTTGCGCCCCCAAATAGCGAGGCGAATGCGAGAAAAATTTTAAAAAGCGAGCTTATTTCAAGCCTCATCTCTACGATTTATGAGCGAGCGAAGGCTAGCGAAGGCGCGCTGCTGCGAGTTAATTTTTCCAGATCGAATTTGCAGTTTCAAAAAACGATCTATAACTTTGACGTCGCCGTTTTGGGCGGAGACTTTGACGGCGCGATCTCGCAGGCGCTCGGGCTAATCAAAGACTTGCGAGATAGCGGCTTTGATGCGCGCGATTTCGCCCTCGCAAAGGATGCTTTGATCAGTTCGCGGCACAGCGCCTTTGAGCGCAAAAAAAGCGCAAATTCCGCGTTTTTTGCAAGAGAGATTCTTCATGCCGTAAAATCGGGAGCCGTCCTGCCTAGCGCCGCAAAACAGAGGGATTTGGAGGTAAAACTGCTGCGCGAGATCAGCCTAGAGGAGCTAAATTTAGAATTTAAGCGCTTAACGGATCTGGGTGAGGTGCATGTAAGCGTATTTAGCGGCTCTGGATATAATCTGGATGAGACTAAATTTAAGAAGTTGCAGGATGACGCCAGGGCGGTAAATACGCATGCCGCGCATAAAAAGCTGCCGGGTAGCTTGGTTTCTAAAAACCTACCTGAGGGCAAAATTTTAAGCAAGAGCTTTGAGCCGCAATTTAAATTTTATACCTACCTGCTTGAAAATAACGCGACCGTGATCTTAAAGCCGCTTAAGACGCGCAAGGATTTCATCTCGTTTGCCGCGGTAAGCAGAGGCGGAATGTCCAATCTGGCGCATCCAGGGCTCGGCAGTTTTGCCGCGATGCTTGCGAACGAAAGCGGCGCGGGCGAGTTTAACAATTATGAAATTTCGCAAATTTTAAGCGGGCGGCAGGTAAATTACCGCAAAAACATCTCCGCATTCTCTCACGGATTTTACGGAAGCTGCGGCTCGCGGGATCTAAAATGGCTGCTGGAAGCGATAAACTTAGAGCTTAGCTCTCCGCGCACGGACGAGAAAGCGCTGCAAAATTTAAAGATCAAATCGCTCGACGAGCTTGCGCGAAACGAGAAATTGCCCGGATATAAATTTAGCAGGGAATTTAGCGAGTTTTTTTACGGCGGCAATGCGCGAATGCGCCCTCTAAGCGCCGCGCAGATCAAAGCTCTTAACGCGGAAGAGTTAAAAAAGATCGTCTATGATAAATTTAGCAACGCCGCTTCCTACACTTTCGTGCTTAGCGGCGATTTTGAGTTAAAAGACGCCGAAGCCCTCATAAAAAAATATCTGGCGAGCCTGCCCGCTCGCGGCGAACGCGAGGATTTTAAAGACGACGGTATCCGCAGCTTAAGCGGGCGGCACGTTTTTATGCGCAACTATCAAAACTCCCCTAGAAGCGACGTTGCGCTTACCGCGATAAACAGATCCGCTCCATACTCGCTTGAAAATGCAATTAAAATTTCAGCCCTAGCTTCGGTGCTTCAGGAAGCACTTAGGGAGCGTATCAGAGAGGACGAGGGGCGTACTTACGGCTTTTCGGTCGCTTCGAGCCTAAGCCGTATCCCGTACGAGCACTCGAGCCTTCATATTTCGTTTTCCTGCGCGCCGCAAAATACGGATCAAATTTTATCCGCAATCAGAGAAATTTTTGCAGAGATCGCAGGCGGCGGATCGGACGTAGCGCGGCATCTTGAAAATTTTAAAAAATCTCAGATCATCACGGCTCGCACCGCTCGCGAAAGCCCGGAGTTTTGGAACGACGCGCTCGTAAAATACGCGCTTTGGAATGAGGAGATCGCCGATTTTAAGACCTTTGAAAAGATCATAAATTCCATCTCGCCGAAGGATATCGCGGAGACGGCGCAGACATATATTTTTGACACCGATGAGACGGTGAGGATAAATGCGCCGAAATTTTAACAGGCTAGGCGCATCTAAATTTTGCTCGTTAAATTTACTAGTCGCGTTTAAATTTAACGGCGTTTGCACGGTAAATTTTGGCGCCGCAAATTTACGTACTTTAAAAATATACCCAAGAATAAAACTCAATTAAGCCCATCTGTACCGTGCATAGATTTTAGATAAATTTTATTTTGAAATAGATTTATCTCGCCGATATATCGCTATTTTGTTACATTTTTTCTATTGTTTGCATAAGTCGTATAATTGTTATCACTTTTATTGAAATTTAAAATATTATTGGCTAAATTTCCACAGTTTTAATTTTTATTTTCAAAAAAAGGAGAAAAAATGATTGTCGGTTTTTGGGCCTGTAAGCCATGTAAAAGCGGCGCAGGCCGCAATTATTCCGCTTCCGTAAAAGGCGAGAAATCCACTCAAAATCGCTGCGGGAGGGGGCTTGCACGCTCCTTGATAGTCGCGGCGTGCCTTTGCAGTCTAAGCATCGCGCAGGATTCGTCTGAAAATAACGCAACAAGGAGCGTTTCTACCAAAGAAAACCCAGGCGCGCAGAGCTCCGCTGCGGCGATAAATAGTTATAAATTCCCCGAAATAGTCGTCGTCGGCAATATCGACTCGAGCCTGACGAGCGTCGGCGACAGCTACGGCGGTACGCAAAAAATAGGCAGAACGATGATCGAGTCGATGCCTAGCGGCAACGGCGACTTCGTGCAGCTTTTGCGTACCAATCCAAATGTGCAATTCAGCTCCACAAACCGCCAGAGCACGACGCTAGGCGAGATCAGCCCCGCAAATATCAGTATCAACGGCGCGAAGTATTGGCAAAACAACTTTATGCTTGACGGCGCGAATATGAATAACGATCTTGATCCTGCTAGAAACCCCGGCGGCAATCCTACGCGCTTTTCGGCGTTTGATACGATGAATTCCGTCTCGCAAGGTATGGCGATCGATAGCGATTTTTTACGGAGCGTCGAGGTGCACGATAGCGGCATCTCCGCCAAATACGGCGGATTTACCGGCGGCGTAGTGGAGGCTAAGACGCGAGATCCGCGCGCGGGCTTTCACGGCAAGTTTTCGATGCAGCACACCGAGGATAGTTGGACTAGATACCATATCTACGGCGATGAACAGAGCTTTGAAAACTCCGCTACTCCGCTAAATCAGCCGAGATTCGATAAGTGGATCACTAGGTTAAATTTAGAGGGCACCGTTACCGAAGATCTGGGTTTGATGTTCGGCTACACAAATACTAGAAGTAAAATTCCGCTCAAGGCCTACGACAGAAGATACAACGCAGATACGACCATCACCGAGCGAGTTCAGAGGCGAAATATAGACAACTATTTCCTAAAAGCGCTTTGGTATGCAAGCGACCGCTTAACTATCACGCCTAGCGTAACCTACGCGCCCGAGCGAAACAAGATGTTTAACGACCACGTCAAGGATTCATACGCAGATATGAAATCGGGCGGTTTAAATTTAGCGCTTAAAGCCGACTACGATGGCGATTTTGCTAGATTTAATCAAATTTTATCCTACAGCAAGCTGGAGAGTTCGCGTGATGCCGAGAATGAATATTATAGGGCTTGGCAATACTCAAACGTAAAGAATTGGGGTAGTAAAATTTTATCCGCTTCGGCGATAGAGGGCGGCTTTGGGGATCTGGATCAAACTCAAAAGAGCTTTTCGTACAACGCGGATCTGGAGTTTAATGAATTTGATCTCGGCGGCAGTAAGCATAGATTTATCACAGGCTTTGAGTTTAAAAAGCAAGAGGCTAAATTTAATGTAAGAAAAGAGTTTATGACCGCTGGCGGAATAGCACCGCTACCTGCGGGTGTAAATGCTTGCGATCCGAATGACGAGCTCTGCTCGATAGACGATTCTTTTGCGAGGCGTGGTAGAAGCGGCCAGTTTTTTACGCGAAAAAGTTATTACAAGGGCAATACCAAGGTGGATATGAAAAGCTTGGCGGTTTATCTGGAAGATGAGATAAAAATAGGCGATCTTACCTTACGACCGGGCGTAAGATTAAATAGGGACGATTATATGAAGCAAACGACTGCGGCGCCGAGATTTAACAGCTACTACGATATTTTCGGCGACGGCGATTCTATTCTTAGCTTCGGTGCAAACCGCTACTACGGACGCAATCTCTTTACCTATAAATTAAGAGAGGGGCGAGAGGGTCTTGCCACTACCTACACGCGTCCACGCAATGCCTATACGCAAAACTGGACGCAACTGCCAAAAGACCCGTCTCTAACTAAATTTAACGAGCTAAAGGTGCCTTATGAGGATGAGCTGGTATTCGGGGCAAAGCAAAAGCTCGGGAATTTCGAGTTTTTCGGCAAATATGTAAGCCGCAAGGGCAGGGATCAGATCATCAAATCTACGCGAAGAGATCTAGGTCTAGCGCCGAATCCGAACTACCAAAACAACTATCAAACCTTTACTAATGACGGCAGAAGCGAAAATAAAATTTTAACCTTCGGCGTTAAAACGATCGATGATTATGAGGCCTTCGGTACGCTAAATGGCTTTGAGCTGGGCTTTGAGCACATCAAGATGAAAACGAACAACACCCTTTACGACATATCGCTTGATAGAGAAACGCTCGAAGATGAAAAGATCGTCGAATACGACGGCAGGCTGATGAGGCTATCGGAGCTTCCGGCGCAGGACTATGCTAGGCCTTGGACTGCAAGCCTAAATATCATCACTAAAATTCCAAGCTACGGCATCAGCGTAAATAACTTCCTCTCGTTTAAAGGCTCGCAAGAAGCGATCGCTCGCACCGGCAGGACGCCTGCGGGCAAGTATCCTGCCAGATACGACAAATACGAAAAGGTAAATCTCGGCAAAAGCTACAGCTGGGATGCGCGCATCGGATACGCTAAAAAGATGGCGGGCGAGGTGGAATTTTTTACGAATTTAGACATCTACAACGTCCTAAATAAGCGCAACAAAGCAAGACTTAGCAGCGACACCTCGCTCGATCTGGTCTATGAGGCGGGCAGGCAGTTTTGGCTGGAAGCGGGCATTCGGTGGTAGCGTGAGCTAAATTTGCGGAGCTTTTAAAATTTCAGGGCTCCGCAAAATTTCGTGAAATTTTTTAAAATTTAGGGCATTTTGCGGAATTTTAAATTTCACGCCGTGCTCCTTAAAATTTCGTACCGTGCGCTGTAAAATTTTAGCGTGTGCATCGTATGATTTAACGTGCAAGCCGTAAACTTTTAACGCACGCGAAATTATAAAATTTACGCACAAATTTAACTTGCAACCAATTTAAGGAGCCGAAACGACTTTTGAAATTTTAACGCCGATATCGCCTAATAAGCCTTTTTATTGAAATATCACAAACTGCTTTTGAAATTTTGACGGGCTGATCCGCCGCTCTTTCAGCATGTAGCGGCAAACCCTTTCAAAATCCGCTCCGCTCATCATAAAACTGATAAATCCGCCCTTGCCGTCATAGATGATCAAAGTATCGATCACACGGAAGTTAAATTTCCCCTCCGTGATCTTTGAAAAAATCAGTTTAGAGATGAAAAACAGTAAAATCAATGCCGCCCCGCTCATAATAAAAATTATAAATCCTCTAAGGCTCTGTAAAAATCCGGCAAACGCGACGGCTATCACGATGAACGAAAACACAATGCCTGTGAAATTTCTAACGGGCACGATATGTCCGAATAACGGCGTGGCGGTGAGCTTTATGAGCGATATCTCATCAAATTTTATAGATTTCGTGATTTTGCCCTTGTTAACGTAGTTGATGCTCCTGTTCGTCAAATGAACAAAGCGCGTATGGGCGCTGTTGAGATAGGACACGACAGCGAATGCTACAGGAACAAACGGCGTATAGTATGGGAAAATATCGCCTATATATAGAAACACCGGTACCGCCAAGGGAGCGAAGAATAGGTTATAAATAAAGAATACTATTATGTTGTAGTCTTTGACGACGAGGGGTTTATTGCCAAATTTCGGCAGATTTCGATGCTCGGCACTTTGTTTGGACTGCGGCGGCTGTGGTCTTTGCGACTTTTGCGGCTCATCGTTAAAATTTTTCATTAAATTTTTTGCTCCCGTTTTAAAATTCGTCGCTAGCGGCTTGGGCGTTTTGCGGAGATTAATTTTGCTTTTACGTTTAAATTTTATCGTCAAACAGCGCGCGGACATCTGCCTAGAAGCTTTTTACATAAAATTGACAAGATCAAAATTGCGGGCAAGTCGCATTTGGAAGATAGAAATTGTACGACTTCCTTGCACTCGCTCGCAGGTTTCGAGACTCATGCCCGCTGGCTGGAACTAAGCCCGATAAGGACGATCAGCCCGATGGCTCTAAGTTTTAAGGTCGATGTCCGCCGGCCGCAGCACCTTTGCGAGCTGTATTACTACGGAATTTATTGTCGCTAGGCTAGAAAATAACACCGCAGCTGCAATTTTTGCAAGCTGCATTTTATCAGACGTGCATTTGGCAAACACTAAAAACCGCGAACTCTCCGGCATAAAGCACGCTGTAGCGCGCTCGCTAATTAAAATTTACTCGCTCTCAGTGCCGCTTCGGTTAAATTTTAGATCTCGCAGCGCGCTTTCGTCCGCGCCGCCGCTTTTTTTGCATTTTAAATTTAAACCTTGCGGCGACATTTCTGTGTCCGCACTGCCGCCATTGAATCTACTTCAATTTAAGCCCGCGCCTAACTTACATCAATTAGATGAAACTTATGCACGCTAGTCTCAGATGTTGTAAGGTCGCGGCGCGAGTATCGCCGCAATCACTGCTAAAATTTGACCTATCCTGCCAAGATCGGCACTGAGGTTTAAATTTAAGTTGTGTTGCTCGGTAGGCAAGCAGGCGGATGCTCAGTCGCATTTTACCGCCTCGGGCTTCCTTGCTGAAAAAATTTAATGCCCTCCTGCAAAAGCCACGCGCTCGCATAAAGCCGCAGCCCGCCTAGGCTTGGCGCGTCCATCGCCATCTCATGACCTTCAAATCTCGCACTAAATTTGCCGTCCTCGCCGTACGCCTTAGCGACACAATCCTAAGCAGAGCCCGTCTGCGTCCTTTCAAAATTTATCAGCGCCACGTATCGGTACCGCGTGCGCTTACCGTATCGCCGCATAAAATTTCGAGACCTCACAGCTCGGAATCAAAGTAGTAAAAATCATCCGCCTCACTCCAGAGCTCTTTTAGCGAGCGTCCGTCTATTTGCGGCGCACCGTAGAGCTCTCGCAACGTGGCGAAATACCGCTCGCCGCTCGCGTTTGCGCCCGCCTCATCTGCGCATCTTTGAAACGAGCAGCGATCCGCATAGGCGATGATCATGTATTCCGTGCCGCGCAGGCGAAAGCTGGGCTATGGTTCGCCGCCCTCGGCTACGCATTTTAGCAGCATTTGCTCTATAGTTTCAAATGAGTAGTCTGACATTTCGCTCCGATCTTAAAATTCTATCGCCGCCGCGACGCTTATTGTGCCGCCGCATATCGCGAGCCGTTTTATTCCGCCAAAAACCCGAAGCGCTCGATCATATCCAAAAGCATATCGGCTCTGCAAATTTCATCGTCCAGCAGATCGTCGTATTGATCTCGCAGTCGCTCGGCGTCTTGCGCCACGGGCCCTAGATACTCCCTAGCTTGCGCGAAATCCCCTTTCATCACGAAGTATTCGCCTAAGATCACGCGAGCTTGCGTCTTGCTAACCTCGTCGCCTTCGCCCTCAAGTGCTGCTTTTAGGCTCTGCACGCCGCCCTCCTCAAGCCCCCGTGAGAGCTGCGTTACCTTCTGTAAAGCTTCGCATCCATTTTCGCTCCTTAGCTAAATTTTATTTAAAATAATAGAACAAATTTCCGCCGTACTCAAGATCCACGGACTCCTTGCTGTCAAAAAACAGCTTAAATTCCATGTGGCTCAGATATTTGGCGTCCTGCGCTTTCTCTATAAAATTTCTTATCAGCCGTTCTATCTTTCCGCCCCCTTCGCGGCGCGCCGCATCCTGCCTCGTGAAATAAAAAACTACGGGCGCGTCGGACACCGCTGCGATATACCAAATTTTAAGCGGCGCTAAAAGCTCGTTTCGGTTTCGCAGCAGCTCCTCTACCGCGCCTTGGATCAGATCGGTGCGGATCTGCGACTCGAAGGACTCGACCGAGATATAAAAATTCCTTAGCCCGTTTAGTTTCTCGAAAAGCGGCGTGCGGGCGAGGTAGCGCTCGATGCACTTTTTATCGGTGATTTTTGCGGCGTCTTTATCGAAGCGAAGCACGATCTTAAGCCGCGCCGAGTTCTTGCCCGCGCCGTAAAACGCGCTGATCGCTCGAGTTTTAAATTTAGCGTCTATGAACTCTATCAGACCCCTGACGTTTTCACTATTTTTGACTTTGCCCTCTATGATCTCTTTGCAGCGCCTGCTTTGATACGGGCTTAGATCGCAAAACATCGCGCGCCTTTAAATTTAAAGTGATTTAAATTTAGCCTGCATCGTAAGCCTCGAGCATATCGAAAGTCGGAGCGAAAAAGAGCGCGCCCGTCTTTGCCGTGCTGAAATCCAGTAGGCGGTCGTAGTTGCCTCGCGGGCGGCCGATAAACATACTCTCAAGCATTAGCTCTAGCGTGCTGAAGGTGCTTGCGTAGGCGATGAAGTAGGTTCCCGTCTCGCCGCCTTGCATAAACGGCATATTGCCGCGCACGACCTTTTTATCGTCGCCGACGTTAGCGGCGGCGGAGTGCGAGTTGCTGGGCTTTAGTTCCTCGCTCATCTCGATGTCGTTTTGTTTGGATCTGCCGATGACGCGCTCCTGCTCGGCGACGCCTGCGGCGTTCCACGCGCTCATATCGTGGATATATTTTTGCGTAAAAAGATAGCTACCGCCCTTGTACGCTGCATCTTCGTCGCCTACCTTGGCAAAAAAGTCGCGATCTGCGCCCTGCGGGTTTTCGGTGCCGTCCACAAAGCCGATGATAGCGCGTCCGTCGTAGTATTTAAAGCCGCAGATCTCCTCCTCGCAGGTCGCAACGTCCTTTAGCACGGCTCTGATCTCGCTTGCCATATCGTAGCAAACGGCTTGATTTGCGGCTCTGATGTGGATATGGATATCGCCTCCGGTAGCGGGCGCAGCGTGTTTATCGCCCTTAATCTCTTCGAAATTTTTTAGCTCTTTCGGCAAAGGCTTCGGCAAGCCGAGCATTTTCCATGCTTCAAAGCCCACGCCTAGCACGCAGCTTGTTTCGCTAGCCGCGCCGAATCTCGTAACGGCGGTTTTGTTTAAATTTATCACCAGAGCGCAAAGACCCTCGAAAGCCTTTTTGCAGGCGGTTTTGTCTGCGTTAAAGCGCCAGATCATAAACACGGTGTTGTTGCCCGGTGCGTCGGTTACGTTTTGGGATTTGACATGCGCACAGGCGCAACTTTTTTCTTCACCCATTTTCTCTCCTTTAAAGTGAAATTTTAAAAGGAATTTTAGCGCAATATCGGTAAACGGCGGGCGTAGAGATAGAATTTAGGTGGCTTTCGGGTTTGATTTTCGGCGGAGGAAATTTTGTCTTTGATCGTGGGACTTGCGGCAAGGGTGGAATTTGGGATTTAAATTTATAAAATTTACGCCGAATGGGAAAGCGAAATTTTGAAGTTTTGCGGGGATGAAATTTTAAGATAGTGGCAGATGGGAAGGGATTCGAACCCTCGAAAGCTTGCACTTTACACGCGTTCCAGGCGTGCTCCTTCAACCGCTCGGACACCCATCTA